>DBGGTD010000636.1:0-3471 GCA_051162585.1 Elainellaceae cyanobacterium | reverse complement strand
CGGATGTAGGGTTGATCCATCAGCGCCAATTCGCTGAGACGCTTGCCGATACGACCTTCGACGATTTTCGCCCGAATATTTTCAGGCTTACTCGCCAGATCGTCGCGCCCCATCTCAATTTCTTTTTCTCGTGTGACTACATCATCGGGGATGTCAGCCGTTCTGACATATTCTACGTTTGGACAAGCCGCGACCTGCATCGCAATGTTGCGAACCAAGCCCTGGAACTCGTCATTGCGAGCGACAAAGTCGGTCTGGCAGTTAACTTCAACCAGCACACCGACTCGCCCTCCCGTATGAATATAGCTGCCCACTAAGCCTTCAGCGGCAACTTTGCCTGCCTTTTTTTCTGCGGAAGAAATACCCTTTTGCCTCAGCCATTCTCCGGCTTTGGCGATATCTCCATCCGATTCTTGCAGGGCTTTCTTACAGTCCATCATGCCTGCGCCAGTTTTTTCGCGCAGTTCTTTGACGAGTTTTGCTGATATCTCCACCATTGTGCCTACGTCCTACTCTGCTTAATGGTTAGCAAATGAAAGTGGGTTGAGTCGCAAGAGACGATGCACAACCTCTATCCAAGTTAATCATCCGTGTCCTCGTCATCACTGTCGTCCTTATCATCAGACGCCTCATCGCTCTCGTCGTAGTCGTAATCTGCTTCTGCGCCATCATAATCCTCGTAATCATCATCAGTCTCTAGTTCACCGTGATGACCTTCATAGATAGCGTCTGCTAGACGACCTATGACTAGCTTAATTGACCGAATCGCATCATCGTTAGCTGGAATGGGAATATCTACAAAATCAGGATCACAATTGGTATCGAGCAACGACACAATAGGAATTCCTAACTTCAAACATTCTTGAACGGCATTGTATTCCCGACGCTGATCCACAATGACCACGATATCAGGAACCTGACGCATCGATTTAATACCGCCTAGATACTTTTGCAGCTTTTCTAGCTCTCGGCGGAGCACAGATGCTTCTTTCTTGGGTAATAAATCGAGCGCACCGCTCTCTTGGCGACGTTCTAGCTCTTTGAGACGCTCAACACGAGTCTTGATCGTCGCCCAGTTGGTCAACATGCCGCCGAGCCAGCGCTGGTTGACATAATACGAGCCGCATCGTGATGCCTCTTGTGCGATGATGCCAGCCGCTTGACGCTTGGTGCCGACAAATAGAACTTTTCTGCCTTCGTCTGTTGCAGTCCGCATGTAGTTATAGGCTTCTTCCATGCATTGCGCGGTCTGCACCAAGTCAATGATGTGTACGCCATTACGGGCAGTGTAAATGAAGGGAGACATCTTTGGATTCCACCGGCGGGTTTGGTGACCAAAGTGAACCCCTGACTCTAGAAGTTGAGCCAATGAAACAACAGGCATGAATTTAATCTCCTTTTCGGGTTTATCCTCCACCCAGGCGCATTTCTAAGAGTTAGAAACACCCGAAACCCTGAGTGTGCGATTTTTTGACAACTCTACTAGGGTAGCATGATTCGCTGGCTATGCCTGTTGCCGAGACTCTGAAGACTCTAAATAGGCCGCATATACCCCTTTGACGTTGTACCAGTTCAAGAAAATTCGCGCGACTTCTAGAGCCAGTTGAGGCTTATTTTGATTGATTAACCATTGAAGGAGGGGCGCCATCGTCGTTTCGTTGAGCCTGCCGCCAAGGGTCAGTAGGCCCCATAGCGCCCGATGAATCCAAGTCATTTGAATCATCATGCGAACGTCCCACGTGGGATGTTTTTGGTAGAACAAGACGCCCATGCGTCCGCGCTGGATTTCTCTGTCGATGAGACTGGGAATTTGGTCGAGGGTAAACGGAGGATGCCAGTGGTAGCCGACTGCTTCGGGGCATTTAATCAGCGTGAGTCCAAGTTGTTTGAGACGCACGCCAAGCTCTAAGTCTTCCCAACCGTATAGCTGGAAACGAGTATCAAATAAGCCCGCTTCGTGTAGCCAATGACGGGCGATCGCCACGTTCCCGGTAGCAAAATAAGCGGCTGAAAAATCTGTGATTTTATAGGGCTCAGCCGTTGGGTTCTCAAAATTGCAGGTGTTAACGACGCGACCATAGGTGAAGAGGCGATCGCTCTTGAGCCGTTTTTGACCTCGGATCAAGGCATCAGCATGAGATTGAAGAAAGGTTTCCGTGACTACCAAATCACTATCAATAAAGATAATCGTATCGCCGCTGGCAACCTCAACGCCCAGATTGCGAGCCACTGCGGGGCCTTGATGGTCGTGTTGGCGCACTCGCACATGGGGAAAGTCGGTTGCGTGGGCGTGTAACCATTCAACGGTGCCGTCGGTTGACCCATCATCAATAACCACGACCTCATAGTTGGCGATCGCACTGGTGGTTGGAATGTGCTGATGCTCCAGCGCAATCAGACATTTCTCCAAAATAGGTTTGCGGTTATAGGTCGGAATGACGACGCTTAAAAACACGGATGCCTTATGAATGCAACATCATGAACCAATATAGCCTTACGCTCTCGCGTAAGGCCGCTGAACATGTGTAGAACCCGCGCGGCGCACGGGTTCTACACACAAAAAGCCCGTAGGGCTATAGAACGCAAGGCTGATATAGCCTGATGCAGACTGAATCTACGGAATGACATCCTATAGCCTACCAATTGAATGGAGTCTCGGCGCACTGAATTTGATTGAATCTGACCTGGATTTGGCTTGAATCTAGTTTGTAGGGCGATCGCCCTCTGATTCTGATTCTGCGTCTAAACCGCTATCTTGCGCACACAATGCTTCTCCCCGCATAATCACCCACGTTAGCGGAGCCTTGCCGCCGTTAGCCTCGTCATCCCGCCAAATTTCGTCAACCTGCCGCCAGCCCCGCTCTTCAGCTCTTGCTTCTGCTGGACTGTTAATCGCATATTTGTTCCCAATGCTGCGTAAAACCACTAAATCGATTTCGTAACTCCCTGCATCAATCCGTTCGCAGTCAATTTCACCATCTACGGTAAAAGGCCAACCCTCGCCAAAATCAACCTGGGTCAGTTTGTCATCATCTACTGCCAAATCGGCGATCGCATAATCGCCAGCCTTCTCCTGAGCATACTGGAGATTTTCAGGGTATTCTTCAAACGCGCGCTGCTGGGCAATATCGTATTTCGGGTTAGATTCAGGCACGGCTTTCATCAGATTGATGGCCTCTTGCCATGTGAGAGCAACGGATCGCCACTCGTCTGGAGAGTCAGCCTTTTGGGTCTGTTCAGCAGCTTCCATCGCCGTATTGACGGCTTCTCTAAATGGATCAAATTCGTTAGCAGTCGACTGTTGGAGCGTATCCGACGGTTTGACGGAGGGTTGCACACCAGAGCATCCGCCCAAGAGCAGTAGTGCCGAAATAATCGAGATTATGCCAGCCGAGAAAGGAGAATTCATCATCATGACTTGGCTCATTTCACCGTAATCTCAGCATTCGAACTCGTTTGGTGCACGGTAGC
>DBGGTD010000635.1:0-2201 GCA_051162585.1 Elainellaceae cyanobacterium | reverse complement strand
AAGGATACGCGAGACTTCAAACATAAAGAGCGCATCGCTTTCAGGAAGATTTTGACCTTGCGGATCAGAATTCCTACATTCGCTAGAGGCAAAGGAAGTTTTTATTGAGAGGAGGCATGGAGAACGGAGCAGCCATCACGGTCTGGGGCCTTAGCATTACTGACCTAACGGCGTTACTGATGATGGGACTAACCCTCATCACGACCGTCGCTAACATCCTGCTTTGGATATCCACCCGTCAAACAGTTCGTCTCCTTCTGGAACAGGTTCGCCACCAAGTCGCGAGCGGATACAGTGAGGCACAGCACACGATTGTGAATGCCCACCGAGATCTCTTCTTCGGGATTCTCAACAACCAACCGTTGCTGGAAAGATTTGCACAAGCCAACGGACTTGACCCAACAGACTGGGAACTACAAAAGGTAAGTTCATTTCTCGTCAATCAGGTGCTGATCGGATACCTGAATTTTCGCAATGGCATCATCAGTCCCAGCCACTTTGAGAGTTTCAAGCGGGATGCTCAAGGGGTTTTTGCATACAAGACCGTGCGATCGCACTGGCAGAAGGTACGTCTGGCTCATTCAGAAGAATTTCAGCGATTTGTGGAAACAGAGCTGCTCTGGCGTAATGAAGAAGCATAAGATAACTCCCGGTCTCATAGAGACCAGGAGTTTGAATTTTGTATTCGAGTTAATTTGATTTTAGAAACGCGATCAGTTCTGGGGGAATCTCAACCACTGCCTCATGATCAGGAATAGTCAATCCTGAACTTTCCTTTTGGTTGAGCCTTTTACCTTGCACAAATATCCGACCAGTTTCGTCAGCATAGAGTGCTGGACACATACCGCTGTCACAGGGGCGGACGAGCACCTTCAGACTTTGTGGGGCCGCAGTCATACGAATTTCCTCATAGGTAAATACATGCGCGCAATTGATTAAGTGTCTCAGGAAAAGCTACCAAGGAAGCCATCTCCTCACGTGGGTGGCAGTATCTTGAGCTGTCTCTACCACACGATCGTCCTTCTGGCGCTGTGAGCCGTGATTGTTTTCTTGCACCTCTTGGTTGAGACGATGAGTAGAGAGCGTCTCGGAAACCATGTACGCTTTCTGGGCTTCCTTGGGGAGGGTGGAGCGATCGCCCTTGCGACCTCCTGTTGTCTCATAGAGTTCATCCACACCACAATCAAACAGCTCTCTAGTCTCCGCTCTCACAGCTCGCGGATACGCTCTGCTGCTGCCTCCAGCATTCTGGATAGCTTGGGTGAAATCCTTATTAACTGTTGCGGAGTCAACCCGCTCATGCCGCGTGAGTTGCTGGGAGTCGCCTAGCAAGCTCAGTTGGGAGTCGGTCTCTTCCTTGTTGTCCTGCCACCAATTGATAAAACCCATTCGCGTCTCTCCTATCGCTAGGGGTGAAGGAATCGGACATAAGCTGCTCTAGGCCGAGCTTAAGCAGATCTAGTGCATCGGGAATCATCAAAAACTCGTCGAAGATGCGGTAGCGGAACTCATAGTCCCACCTATCTTCGGTGAAATTTAGGGTGTGAAGAATGAGTTGATGAGCGTCAAGGCAGTCGTGGAAGGCGTTGAGCGCCTCGTATCGAGCCAGCGCCCGAATCCAAGTCTCCTTATACCGCAGGTCCCCAAACTCTTTTCGCACCTCTCCTTTGAAGTTCTCAGGCAGCACCACGCAGTTGCGGTAACCACTGAGGAACTCCCATGCGTCGTAGACCTTTTGCTTTAGCTCGCGGAGCTTCATGGACATTGGAGAGGCTTGTGACGAGACTGTCATAAGCATAGCTCCAAGAGATATGACGTGAAGAAAATTAACTCTTCGAGAGTTAGAATAGCACAAGTGAAGCCATTGGCTTCTAATGTCATCCAATAGGTGTAATTTCTTTACATTGGCCCTAGAGGGATACGATATGGAAGAGGCGTTCGATAGTGAATTACAGGTGGGTCAGCGCGATCGCATTTCCATTGATGTCAGCGATATTCGAGAGCAGATAGAGCAGTGTCGCGATGATGTGGCATGGAGCGAGTTGCCTCTGGCAGCGAAAATACGTGTGCTTATCAGAGAGCGCATTGCCCAGCTCGATGAGGAGCGGCAGCACACGCCATCGGATGACTGATCTCCGATTTGGGGTAAATTGGGGGTAAGGAAAAGTTTCAAAGGCTGTGATTTAGATATATCTAGATTC
>DBGGTD010000634.1:0-4393 GCA_051162585.1 Elainellaceae cyanobacterium | reverse complement strand
CCCGATGGCTTTGTGTTGGATGGCGAAATTCTCTGCTGGGCACCCGGAGACGATCGCCCGCTTAATTTCAATCATCTGCAAAAGCGATTGGGGCGCAAACGAGTCTCGCAAAAGCTCATGGAGGAAAATCCGGCACGCTTCATCGCCTATGACATGCTGGAATATGACGGGCAAGATATTCGAGAAAAACCCCTGAGCGATCGCCGCAGATTGTTAGTAGAAACATTAGACACCTTTGATTTGACCCTGGTCAGTTTCGCGCCGTTATTAGAATTCGACACGTTTGCCGACGTGCGATCGCTCCGCAGCCAGTCTCGGGACGCAGGTGCAGAAGGATTGGTGATCAAAGCCAAAGATAGTCCCTATTTGGTCGGTCGCAAACGGGGCTACTGGTGGAAATATAAAGTTGATCCGATGACGCTAGATGCCGTGCTGATTTATGCCCAAGCCGGCAGCGGCAAACGCGCCAACTTATTTACCGATTACACTTTCGCGCTATGGCGAGATAATGAACTGATTCCCTTTGCCAAAGCCTATTCTGGACTTGATAATGACGAAATCAGCGAGCTAGACAAATGGATTCGCAAACACACGATTGAGAAATTTGGTCCCGTGCGATCGGTAGAACCCGTGCATGTATTTGAGATTGGCTTTGAGGGGATTGCCGAGTCAAATCGCCATAAATCGGGCATCGCCGTCCGGTTTCCTAGAATTTTGCGGTGGCGCAAAGATAAGCCGGTGAACGAAGCAGATACGCTCCAGTCGGCGTTTGAGCTATTGAAAACAATTTAGATCTCCGAATTAGATCTCTGATCCGTGTGGCAGGTGATTCGGTAAGCGATCGCCCTGGGTGCAAAGTGTGAGTACTACAGCGCTACACGCTCATGGGAGGACACCCGAATGACTGAACCCTACTTCTGCCCTCTGCCTACTGCCTTCTGCCCTCTGCCTTTTGTCATACAGGAACCTTCTGTCGAGATTTGAGTCAGCATCATATTTAGTCACCGAAACTTTATCGTGAATTTATGCACCTCCGCGATAACATAAGCTAACTTTTTATCAGAAGGGAATTCGAACTATCTGAAATATACGTAAGATCCTCCCCTTTCTGTATTACATGCGACAGAGAAGGGGGGTTCAGGAATTTGATTTGCGTTTAAATCTGAATTGAGATTAACGAAGTTAGGGTGCCGCCAATCTAGTATATTTATACACAATAAACTGGGTGTTATTACTGATTTGCAACACCATCTATCATGGCCTCTCGGTAAAGATTCTCATGAATGTACTCTTCGTCAGAATTTCTCAGAATAAGCCTGGTAATACGTTTGGACCTTTCTATGACGAATTTTATTCTGTGTTAGACGCCTGCATTGTCGTCGGATATTGTTTGACGGTGTTTATAACACTCCCCGTCTTTGTTGTACTGGCATGGGGTCTCGATGCACTGCGCGGAACGAGCTGATACGTTTGACCCAAATTATCCCAATTGAGCCAAATATCTACTGCCCAACAATGACCTTCCAAAATAATGACCCAATTGCGAAGATGCACAGATGTTGTGGTAGCAGATTAATTAGCGGTTGGCGAGCAATCTTCTGGGTCAAAAACACGCTGAGCCATACTGAGACAATTAAGGTCACGCCTTGCAGAAAAGCAGTCACAGCCGGATCGGCGATCGCATAAGGCATTGTTGAACCGCTGTAGCCAAACGTCGCCATTGTCACGGGCAGCGCTCGTCCAGCTTCGTTCAACCCCAATCGGAGATAGTGGGCTAAATTTCCGCCTAGCACTAACGGCAGATATCCATAGGCGAGTTCGAGAAACGGGCGAGGTTTGAGGGTTCGGTTTCCTAGCCGAATCATTCCATATGCCACCAGGGCGATCGCAGCCGGGACAATCATCACCAAGACTGACACCCCCGCATGAGCTGTGAAAATATCGAGTCCAAAATTCCAGCCAAACTGGCGCTCAATTTCGGGCAATCGATGCAGAAGCACCACTCCAAACAGCAGAAAAAGCAGCGCGACTTCATGATACGTAGGTTTGTGAGTTGTCCAGAGCTCGATGCCAGGGGGTCGAAGATTCAGCTCAACCGATCGATGCGGACAGGCTTTTAGACAGGTCATACATAACACGCAATCCCGATTTTCTTGAAGCTGAGCAGGGTGAGAATAGATGGGGCATCCGCCCGTTTCTAGCCCTTCGCCCTTTTGAGGCCCGCCCTTGTAGCATTGATAGGTCGTGCACGTTGCCGAACAAATGCCTTGCTGGGCACGCAGTTCAATCATGGATAGTTTGGCAAACATGCCATTCATGCCACCGATGGGGCACAGATAGCGACACCAAAAGCGACGCTCAAACAGCAGCGAGAAGATGACGGCTCCAGCCGTTATCAGTAGCAGCAAACAGCCCGACAAGTACGCGACGTTTTGCAAATCCCATAGTTCTTCCCAAATGAGAATGAGGGCAAACATGCCAAACAAAAACCATCCCCCCCATTTTTCAGCCTGTCGTCGGGGCCATGCCTGAAGCTGACGAGGAAAGACCTTTAATGACAGCGTTTGCACGAGTTCGCCATAAATCATAAACGGGCAAACGGCGCACCAAATACGCCCCAAAAATGGAAAGATAAGCAGCACGACAGGCCACCACCATGCCCAAAACAAATTGAGGGCAATATTAGAATCGCGAGTTTGAGGGCCTGCCATCAACAGAAACACAACGACCGCAAATCCTCCGAGTGTCACCCAATAGTTGATGCGATCGGGCCACCACGGGCTTCTCAGAAACTGACGCAATTTTGGATAGGCATTCAGAAGATTCAGCCGAAATCGACGGCTCTTGCTGCTGGCTGACCAAAACACTTCTTCGGTCAAAACAGGCGCACCATCTGACTGAATGACAGCGCGTTCAATCAGACTTTCTAGCTCAGTTAGGTTGCCTGGAAAGTCGTAGCCCTGCAGACGGCGGATGGCTTCTGGATCAACGCTGGGCTTTGGTAAACTGCGGGCTCGACAGATCAAACTGATGTAGTATTTCACTTGCGATTCGATATCTGCCTTCCGGACGCGCAGCGGTGGCACTTTGATGACATGCCCTAGAATAGCTCGCCGCTCGATTTCAGGCAGAGTGCGCTCTGAGGTGAGAATAATTCTGGCATTTGAGCGGTGCAACGATGGCAGGGGCGACCCGTCACGGCTAATGGGGGTATATTCGTTCGTATCTAGTAGCTGGAGCAGTTTATCCTTCAGCCCTCCTGGAAAATCTTGGACATTATTCAGCAATAGCGTGCCGTCACCTAGCCATTCTAAAAGTCCGGGTTTTCCACCTGCCCGACCAAACAATTCAACGCCGCTTTCCTGAATGGTGTCGCAGTTGATTTTAATGAGAGGTTGATGGCGATCGCGAGAACCAAAAGGGATCAGCGAGGCTGCATTATCTTTGCCTAATCCGGGTTCTCCAAAAATCAGAACGGGCGTGCGATCGTTGGATGCTTTGCGAATCTCTTGTCGCAGCCGTGTGGCATAGCGGCTTGCTCCGACAATGCCTCGTTTTACCTTGGGAACAATGTACGGACGTAGAGCCGTTTGTCGTTCTTGCTCAAAGGCAAGTTGAGACGACACCTCTTCTAATTCGGCGGCCAGCTGCCGGGTGAGAGTGCGGCTAATTTCAGGAAATTGCTCCACAATGACCGCAAATGCATCGCGAGGAATCGTCCATAATTCGCATTCGGTCAGCGTGATCACCGTGTGTTCGGCAGGCTGATCGAGCAGCAACTCTTGCAAATAGAGCACTGACCCCGGCAAAAGGCTCGTCGCTCTAGCCGAACTCGTTGGGCTGGTTCGATAGCGTTCGAGGCGCCCAGTCTTTAAGAAATATACTGCAGACGGCACAGTGTCTTCCAAAACCAGCCGTCGATTCTTTTCAACAACCTCGTCTTGAATGGCCGTGGCGATCGCCTCTAATACGCTATGAGAGAGCGCCGATAGAGGCGTGTTGGCTTTCAGCCATTCAATTCGTTCAGCAATCTGCATGAAAATTCCTCGGGGAGTCGATATCTTAGACGATTCCAACTACCTTCAGGCTATGATGTCTCACGCAGATTGAGGGTTAAATTTATTAAATTCGATACTAAAGCCTTACGCTCTCGCGTTAGGAAGAAACGTGTGGTGAACCCGCGCGGTGCAGAGGTTCACCACACAAATCTGAGCCAGTAGGGCATTAAATTCGGTGAGTGAGAAGAATTATTCGTCCAAAATTCGGACGCCGACGACCGTTGTATTAAAGCGATACGTCAACCCTTCAAGCTCGATGATGTTGCCGATTTTAACCTTGTTATTTCCAAATACAGGCCCATCATTCACAATCTCAGCTTGACCTGCCAAGGTGA
>DBGGTD010000633.1:0-6905 GCA_051162585.1 Elainellaceae cyanobacterium | reverse complement strand
TCTTTATTGAGTAAGTGATCACCCCGATGAAAGACAATGACATCGCATCCAAGGCGACGAAACGCCTGTGCGAGTTCGCACCCAATTGGGCCACCGCCAATCACGGCTAGGCGATTTGGGCGCTTTGTCAGGTTAAATACGGTTTCATTGGTGAGATAGCCGACGGTATCGATGCCTTCGATCGATGGTCGTACCGCTCGTGCGCCTGTTGCGACGACGGCTTTTTTGAAGCGCAAGGTGCGATCGCCCACCTGAATCGTGTCGGTTCCAGAAAAGTGCCCGTCGCCCAGAAACACATCAACGCCAATCTTCTGAAAGCGCTGAACTGAATCAACATGGCTTAACCCTGCGCGCAGCCGTCGCATTCGCGCCATCACTGCCGGAAAATCAATCTCGACATGTTCAGGCGGCTCGATGCCAAACGGCTTTGCGTTACGCATATCCGCAACAACGCGTGACGAGCGGATGATGCACTTTGACGGCACACATCCAACATTTAAGCAATCGCCTCCCATCAGATGTCGTTCAACCAGAGCCACCTTCAACCCAATATCTAAGCCCGCCGCACCTGCCGCCGTTACCAATCCGGCTGTACCCGCCCCAATCACGACTAAATCATACTCATCTTGCGGCCTCGGATTGACCCAATCGGATGGGTGTACATAGGACACCAGCTTTGTATTGTATTCGTCCATGGGAGGGACGGTGACAGGAGCATGGGATGACTGGCTCATAAGGGGGTTCCTCAACTCAGAATGCGTGCTGCTTGTCTTATCAACATCTCAGCTAATGAGATGTCTAATACCAATTCTCTAAATTGAGGTTACAGATGTCTTAGGGGCGGTTTCTCCTAACGGATACGCTATGCGAACGCGAACCGCCCCTACGAGGGCGTTTATGTGTAGTCCGAATTTGAAGAATTGGTATAAAACCATGTCGGCAAACGATGTATAGCTTGAATCAGATTGCTTGCTCAAAAACCTATAAACCCATCAGGCTTGAGAATCGAGGGGCTAGGTCGTCTTACCTTCAGAAACAGACTCGTCGGGAAGCTCTTCTGAAAGGGCTTTGCGAGCGATTTTGGCAACATAAATTGCGACTGCAAAGGTTGCAATTAATCCGATAATTCGAATCGTCCACGTAACCACCATATTCTCAGAGGTGGCGGGCTGTTCTCCGGCTGCAAGCATCGCGACATTGCCAACTAGAGAGCCGAGATAGACATACGCTAATGTTCCCGGAATCATACCCACACATCCGATGACATAATCTTTCAAAGATACGCCTGTAAGCCCCAATGCATAGTTGAGTAAATTGAAGGGAAAGACAGGCGAGAGCCGAAGCAATGTCACGATTTTCAATCCCTCTCGGCCCACCGCTTTGTCGATTGCCTTAAACCGAGCATTTCCCTCAATCTTTTTGGCAACCCATCCTCTAGCCAGATAGCGCCCTACCAAGAATGCTGCCGTCGCGCCCAGAGTCGCGCCGATGAAAACATAAATAGACCCCAGGACAACTCCAAACAGCGCTCCAGCGCCCAGCGTAAGAATTGAACCGGGGAGAAAGGCTACCGTTGCTGCAACGTAAATGAGCATAAAGGCGATCGCCCCGGCAGGTCCCAAATCTTGTACCCATTGCAATGCATTAGCGAGGAGATCTCTCAAGCTAAACCCGCCATCTGACATGGCATCTTGGGCAAATGCAGGAGCGGCTGTTAAGAGTGTTGCTATCACGGTTAAGCTTAAGAGTTTAACAATGGTTCTGAGTCGTCTAGCGGTTAATGGATGGCGATGGGCTTTAATTCTCATGGTTTGGGGAGAGTGGGGTGGTGTGCTCGACCTTATAAACGTGCTTGTGACGCTTACGTTTACTGTAAAGGAGTATCCCCTTTGAAAAATGATGGCAATCTAAGGCAAAAATTAGGATTTGCTGAGTAATCGGCTGTAGGCTGATATAGCCCTGCGGGCTTAGGTTTGCGTGTAGAACCTGCGCGGGTTCTACACGCGTTCAGCGTCCTAACGCGCGAGCGTGAGGCTACATGAGGGAAATTGACATAGGCAAATGATCAAAAAAAGGGTGCACTTAATGCACCCTCAATTCACCGCAAAGCAAAGCTTGAGCGCTTATTGGGTTTGGGACGTTGGATAATTTAAGCCCAGAACAAAGGCTCCTAGAGCTAGCTTACATATCTCTAAAACCCAGTAGCTTCCATGCATGAGCCCCATCGCTGCCGGAACGGATGGGGGCGATTCGAAACGATCGAGATTAAGACCTAATGCGCTCATCTCAGGAGTCAGACCATATAGATAGATGAGCGTGATAACCAACAGCAATGACGCCAGGGCGATCGCCAATCGAGCGCGTTGAACGAGCTGAGACGCACCGTGCTGAATGGCAAGCAGCCCAGTCAATACAACGGCAGCACTGAAGACTTCGATGTGATTAAATGCTTCAAAGATGGAGTATCCTGCGGCGGCAAATCCAGATTGTTCCATCATTCCAGAGGCATACATGCCAGGCATAATGACCAAATCTAAGATCAAACTTCCACCTAACCAAAGGGCGAGGGTCAGAATGATAGCAGTCTGCCACTTAGACTGATTCGAAACAGAATTAGAAATGTGATACATAGACCCCTCAATGGCTTGGGCTTCCCTTTTAGCTTATCGGAGGTTAATCGAATTCACGCTAATTTACGACCGTGAAGTATTAAAACTAAACGTTGGTCAATGTTCTGTAAGAAAACTATGCAAAATACATGCTGCGCGAGTCATGCCGTGCTTTATGAGACTGATTCACGACTTGATTTATTGTTATTCGGTCAAGATATATAGCGATTTAGGATCGCTTGTGAATTGTGTTTGAGCAGTGGGGTGGGC
The DNA here is from genome assembly GCA_051162585.1 of Elainellaceae cyanobacterium. Lineage (GTDB taxonomy): Bacteria > Cyanobacteriota > Cyanobacteriia > CAZCXK01 > CAZCXK01 > DBGGTD01. Next base: position 4,026 of record DBGGTD010000633.1, on the reverse strand, counting down.
GCAGCCCACTCCACTGCTCATAACCCATCTAAGATTGCTATGAAGTGTAGATGGGTGGAACATTTAACGATTGTTATCTGTCTTTCAAGGCATGTAGAATCGCTGACTGAGCGCGGCTATGTAAGTCGGTGGTCATAATTAACTATAGAACCCATAAATCCCTGCGCGGGTAAATCCCTGCGCGGGCAGCGGGCAGCGCAGCGCAGGGATTTGAATTTGGTTTTTAATTGTGCCGAGGTACTTAGTCACTTAAGTTTTTGTCTTAGAGTGGGGCTGGTGCTAGCTGATGGCTTCTTCGTCTACGTCATGATTCAGGAATGGACAATACATTCTCAGGTCAATCGTCTATTTCGGGATTTTGCATTTGGCGCTCATGGAGCATGCAACTACGTCAGCATATCTGGCAAGTTCTTCCCAGCGGAATTGTATTGCTAATCGTGATCGATTGGATGCCGATCGCCCCCTCCATTATTCTGGCCTCTACTATTCTGGTTGGATTAGCGGGTGCGATTGTCGCCTTCTGGAGACAGCACCGTGTCAACAGGTTGCTTAAGCAAAGTGAAGAACGCTATGCGTTGGCAGTGCGTGCATCCAATGAAGGAATCTGGGACTGGAATCTGCAAACCCAGACAATATATTTTTCAGCGCAATGGCAGATGATGCTTGGCTTTGAGGAAAATTCGTTAAGCAATTCCCCCGATGAATGGCAGAGCCGAGTGCATCCAGACGACATTGAGCCCCTAAAAATGGCGATCGCCGCTCATCTAAACGAGACATCTCCCTGTTTTGAACACGAACATCGCATTCGTCATCGAGATGGAACCTATCGCTGGGTGATCAATCGAGGCTTGGCTGTCCGCGATCAAGAGGGCAACGCCTGCCGGATGGTGGGGTCGCAGTGCGATATTACCGATCGGAAAAAGGCTGAAGAACAGCGCCTAATTGATGCCTACTATGACCGTCTAACAGGGCTGCCCAACCGGGCGCTCTTTTTAGATCGACTGAAGCAGGCGTTGGCGTGCCTGGGCGAAGCCCATGTTGCCCATCACACTCTCTCCAATTCTGCCTTTGCGGTTTTGATGCTCGACCTCGATCGATTCAAAGTGGTTAACAACAGCTTGGGCAGCGATGTCGGCGATCATCTGTTGATGGCAGTGGCTCAACGAGTCAATGCTTGCCTAAGAACGGGTGAAATCTTAGCTCGGGTGGGAGGAGATGAATTCGCAATCTTGCTCAGCCATATCCATAGCATTGGCGATACGACGCGAATTGCTGAACAAATTCAGGGGCTGCTCTCTCTGCCCTTTCACCTCGATGGGCAGGAGATATTTACGACTGTCAGCATTGGCATTGCGCTGAGTTCTGCTCGCTATGAGCAGCCCGAACATCTTCTTCGTGATGCTGACACTGCAACATTTCGAGCAAAGGCTCAGGGCGGCTCGCGATATCAAATCTTTGACCGAACGATGCACATTCGCATGATCACCAATCTGCAGCTCGAAGGAGATCTGCGCCGAGCGATCGCCACCGTTAGCACCCCGAGCGATCGCCCTGAATTTCAGCTATATTATCAGCCCGTCGTACACCTTGCGACGGGCGATGTCAGCGGGTTTGAAGCCCTGATTCGCTGGCAACATCCCGAACAAGGACTGATTTCGCCCACCAAATTTATTCCAATAGCCGAGAAAAATGGGCTGATCGTCACGCTGGGGTGGTGGGTGCTACGAGAAGCGTGCCGTCAAATGCATCGTTGGTCAAGGCAGGTGCTCCATACGATGCCCTTGACTCTCAGCATTAACCTGGCCAGTAAACAGTTTTCTTGCCCCGATTTAATTGAACACGTTCGCTACATTCTTGAAGACACTCAGATCGATCCGTCGTATCTCAAACTAGAAATCACCGAGAGCGCCATCATGGAGAATGCAAGGTCGACGGTGGATACTCTCCATCGCCTCAAGTCTCTTGGCATTCAGCTCGCCATTGATGACTTTGGCACCGGGTATTCGTCGTTGAGCTATTTGCGGCGTTTCCCGATTGACACCCTCAAAATCGATCAATCGTTTATCAAGCGGCTCGACACAGATCGAGAGAGTTCTGAAATTGTTCGAACCGTTGTATCACTCGCTCACAATCTCAAAATGGACGTGACTGCTGAAGGCATCGAAACAACAGACCATTTGGCTCAGCTTCTTGCAATGCATTGCGAAAATGGACAAGGATATTTTTTCTCGGCTCCTTTAACCGCGGACGAGGCCACCGATCTCATCCTATCTGGGATTGCTATCTAAAACCAGACGGTAGAAATCGCTTCTATCTGGTGTTTGACAAACGACAGTGCTGATTTGCTTCGCTCGATACTCGATTGATGAGGGGTAATAGACTAGTACAAGACGGCGGAGGTTTTATACCCATAGTGTGAGCATCTCTCTCACGTCGCGGGCAAGATACCCGAACTCTTAAGGGGTGGCTTATTTTTGCCAAACGGTCAGCAGTTAAGCAGAATTAATTACACAATGTCATTGCGAGTGGAACGGAGTGCAGCGAAGCAATCCCAAGGGCTGCGATTGCTTCGCTGCGCTCGCAATGACAGTAAATATCTCTGTTCACCTACTTACTAGTGACATTGACACATAAATCACTGGGTGCAAGGTCATCGGTGCTGCACCGACCATTAATCTACCAGACAACTTCATGAGATTCAACATTCTCTGACTTTTCCCGATTTTTTCAATTCTTATCTTTAGCATTGGTTTTCCCCATTCATTCCACAGGGTTTCCACAGAATTGTCAGACTTTTTCCACAGGTTTTTAAAAGTTTTCCACACCCTTTTCCCGAAGAAATTAGACATCCACGATTTTTTGGGGATTTTGTAATTTCACAGTTGCTTTCTGAGAGAAGCACGTTTTTTGTAAAGAAACGTTGCACAATTTGCCCTGAAACGCCTATTCTTCCGTAAACCTTTTTTTTCTGTGAAAACCCATCGATCTCAGACTGGCGTTGACAAACCTACCCCCCAATAGCGCAAAATGATGCGACCTACCTTATGAAGGCGCTTTGATTCAGACTAATTCGCTGTTTGATTTCCACAGCTTGTGGATTATGTGAATTAGGGTCTGGGTCGGCTTGTGCTGTTCTTCGTGGTGAGAATTGGCGCTCAGACGAGACGTAAGGGGGCTCTGTCCATTCACTTTGTACGTAGAGGTTTCAATGAACGCAACCGTCAGCATCTTGGCAGAAATTCCTGAAGATTTACATGAATCTCTTAGAGGCTATCTAGAAACCCACCCAGATTGGGATCAGGATCGGGTGTTTTCTGCCGCCTTGTCCTTATTTCTTTTGCAGAATGGAGGCGGTGATACGGTGGAGTCGTCCCGAAATTATCGCCGTACTGCTCGTGTCTATTTAGATTCGCTGTTCAAACACGCGGTTTAAGCGCGCATGCCGATTAGCGCGGAGCTCTAACAAATATCGGGCGAATTGGGTGCATGAAGGGATGTTATGGGTGCAATACATATGGTGATGGATTTTGGGGATGATTAGATGAACAGTATTCCCATGTCATCGGCCAGTCAGGAAATTCCTCTCCCTCAACTTACTGCACGTTAGCAATTGCAAATTAAACGCTGAATCAACAGGTCTTATGAATAATGTCGTTGCAAAAATCAAGCATCATCGCGGCTCACCTCCGCTGGTATCTTAAGAGGAGACTCGACGGCAAGGTAGCTAAGCTTCAGAAGTTTCAATGGTTAAAAAGGGCAGCGTTTGGGAAGACGCTATTGCGTAAGTACCCACTCGTGACCTTTCGGGGCAAGACTGTTTGCCCTAATGATTGAGACAGCTATCGCGTTCCTTACTAATGGAATACCGCCGTCTATTGTTTGGCACGAACTGGCATAAAACATTGGCGATCGCCCTGAGAGTTGAGAGTCTTGCTCAACGTCCGAGAATCCCCATCATGAGGTTCACGGAACATCTCTAACAGGCGATCGCCTTTTTATTAATCAATAAGCTCGATTAAAAATCGA
>DBGGTD010000632.1:0-2288 GCA_051162585.1 Elainellaceae cyanobacterium | reverse complement strand
AAAACCATCAAAGAAATGGATGAACGGAATTCGCGCCTCCAGTGTGGCAGCGTGCGCAATCAAGGCCATGTCGTGTGCTTCCTGCACCGATGCTGACGAGAGCATCGCAAATCCTGTACTCCGCGCCGCCATAACATCGCTATGATCGCCAAAAATGGACAAACCCTGCGCTGCAATTGAACGCGCTGCAACATGAATCACTGCTGGTGTTAGTTCACCGGCAATTTTGTAGAAGTTAGGCAGCATCAATAGCAAACCCTGTGATGCGGTAAACGTGGTTGTCAACGCACCTGTTTGCAGCGCACCATGCACAGCCCCCGCAGCACCACCTTCGCTCTGCATTTCCACCACAGATGGCACTGTGCCCCACAGGTTAGGCTTACCCATTGAAGCCCAGGCATCGGCCCATTCGCCCATCGGCGATGAAGGCGTGATCGGATAAATCGCGATAACCTCATTTAACTGGTAAGCGATCCGTGCCACGGCTTCATTAGCGTCAATGGTAGTATAAGTGGCCTCGCTCATGACGTTTTCCCCTTAATCTCAAAACTGTACAAATCCATACCCCCTTGAGGAAGTCTTACTTTCTGTATCCGCTGTATGCAACGACAATCAATGCCTGAGAAAATGAATCGAATCGATAAGATTGAGCTTAGCAATCAATTGCCCCTCAATGTAAGGTAACGGAAAAGCGACCAAACAGCATGGGATATTCCTCCGCAATCCACCATGAAGAACATCACAGGTTAACGTAAAATCCGATCGCATCCGTTGCTGTGTGCTGTCTGTAATCGTTTAGCATACCTCTGAACGACATTGCGGGCGCTCAAAACTTCCCGCTGGCGAAATATCTTCTGAAGTTTTAAGCTACCAACGTGCAGTCGTAGTCTGTCACACACTTACACGAAGAGATTATTTCATAGTTTGTCAAAAATCGGCTTATGACCACCACTGATGATCGTTACTTCAGCCCGGAGCCTAACCAGCGCAAGCTGGCAAAATCCTTATATGAACATATCACGCGCCTGCCGTTGATTTGCCCGCATGGGCATGTTGATCCAAGCTTATTCGTAAACGCCAACTACGGGTACGGTACGCCGGTTGACCTCCTCATCAAACCCGACCATTACGTGTTTCGCATGTTGTACTCTCACGGTATCCAACTGGAAGACCTGGGCATACCGCGCCAAAACGGCAGAGCCGTGGAAACCGACCATCGCAAAATCTGGCAGACCTTCGCCGATCACTTCTACCTCTTTCGCGGTACACCAACCGGCATCTGGTTAAGTGACGAATTCGAGCACGTTTTCAACATCGACGAGAAACTGACCAGCGCCAACGCCCAGGCGATCTATGATGCAATCCAGGCTAAATTGCAGCAACCGGATTTCCAACCGCGCCGCCTGTTTGAGCGTTTCAACATCGAGGTTCTGGCGACAACTGACGCCGCCACGGACACGCTTGAACACCATCACGCAATCCGAAACAGTGAGTGGGGTGGTCGCGTAATCCCCACCTTTCGCCCCGACGATGTGGTGCTTGTCAATCGTCCCGGTTGGCATGATAACCTCAATAAACTCGCTGAATTAACCGGCATCAGCATTGTCGATTACATCAGCTTTATCCGCGCTATTGAAATCCGTCGTGATCATTTTCGCGAACTCGGTGCAGTCGCCACTGACCACGATGTCTATCAACCACAAACCCTCAAACTCGATCAGGCGCGGGCTGAAGCGCTTTTCCAGCTCTTGCTCAAGGGGCAAACGCAGGAAAACGATTCCGCACAGTTCATAGCCCATATGCTGACCGAACTCGCACGCATGTCGGCAGAAGACGGCATGGTCATGCAGCTTCACGTTGGCTCATTTCGCAATCACAACCTGCACCTGCTGAACACTTTCGGGCGTGATAAGGGTGCAGACATTCCCCATCGGCAAATTGACTTCACACACGGGCTACATACGCTGCTCAATGAACACGGCAATAATCCGCGCCTACGTTTGATCGTCTTCACGCTCGACGAAACCGCCTACAGCCGCGAACTCGCACCTCTGGCGGGGCATTACCCGGCATTGTTCATTGGGCCAACCTGGTGGTTCCACGATAGCTTGAATGGGATGCGCCGTTACTTCGACCAGGTGATGGAAACCGCCGGAATTTACAATACAGTCGGCTTTAACGATGATACCCGCGCCTTTCCCAGCATCCCGGCCCGCCACGACCTGTGGCGTCGTGCCAGCGCGGACTGGCTTGCTGGCCTGCTGCTGCGCCACATCATTGATGAGAAC
>DBGGTD010000631.1:0-2505 GCA_051162585.1 Elainellaceae cyanobacterium | reverse complement strand
GGGCAGCGATCGCCAAGTCAGCCCCTTGAAATGGGATACCTGGCAAACCCAATGCCAATAGCACTAGGCAAGCAATCGTAACCAAACACCAATTCGATAATCGTTTTACTATGTTGCGTTTCATCGTCAGGAACCTATGCTAAATGAAATCAGATCATTTGCAACAATAATCTGAATACGCAAACATAGTAAATCAATCTAGAGACTGAGCTTTGCGATACGGTTTGTTTGTGACCAGGATAAAACGCGTGATTACTTTGCTTCAGCTTCGATTTCAGAAATTAGGGTATTGAATGTTTCTCTGAAATCGTCCCAAACTATTTCAAATCCTGCTCGGAGGTTGTCCCATGTGCTTTCACCGGCCTCTTGGAGCTCTTCCAGCTTCTCATTCAAAACCTTCTGCTTGCCGTTCAAAAGCTCTAGTCGGTAGTAGTGTTGAATCTTCGCATCCTTGTCAGTTGGTACTGGTTTGGAATTAAGCACTTCAGCTCTTTTAATCAGCGCCTCTAACTCAGCCCGAATTCTATTCTGATATACTTCTCGCTGTTCTGAATCTGCCATAACCTTCTACCTAACTGTTCTTCTAAAAGCAGGGCCGTACGCGGCTCCAAAGATCATCGAGGGTGCAACCTCTTTCGCCTAACATAGTTTTCAACGTCTTTGACTTGAACGATTGTGGCAACTATGTGGCAACCGAATTGGGTGAAAAGACCTCAGGTGACTAGACCCCACATGATCGCTTGCTCATCAACTCTACTATTCATACTTCTTTATAATAACGATTTTCCTCAGCTCAAACATGGTGCTGTGCTATCTCTGGAGAATCCGTTTTTGAATCCGTTCGATCGTCTCAATGCTTAACCCCTGCAATGTCGGCCAACGCATTGGCATACTGCTCTAGATTTCCTCGCAGGGTTTCCAGTTCACTCCGCAAAACAGGTTCCTGATCCCATGCCTTTTCGTGGGCTTGGGGGCTAAGGTCGGGTGTTTTCTTGGCTTCCCATTCTTGCAGCAGCGGGTGCCACTTTGAAAGAAACGGACGCAAGCCATTGTTGAGAACGGCGATCGCAATTCCGCCAACCGAATCGTGAGACGCACCCACAGCAGGACCCGCCTTCCGCAAAATCTCGCGGGTCGAGCCGAATAAGCTATAGAGCGAATTCATTGCCTCTCGCACAGTTCCGGCATCAGCACTCAACGACTGCACTGCAACGCGGGTCACCAGTTCGATGTAGAGTTCCCAAGCGGCGTTGCGTTCGGTGGGGTCAGCTTCCCACGAGGCAGAACCAATACCAAAAGGAAGGCTGACGGTGACTTGTTTGAGCACAGCGGGGTCTTTCTTAGGCATGAGTCTGGGACGAAACCTCACCCTGATTATATATAGTCCTGCGGACTTAGGTTTGTGTAGTGAGCCCCTGCGGCGCGGGGGCTCACTACACGTTTGTGGAGGTAAGAAATGCCGCACATTCAACGTGAGCGGTCTGCGGAAAGAAATCGGCAGGCTGGACGCGCATCAGATGATAGCGCCCGTCACCACAGAGAGTTTTCAGGTCGCGGGCAAGCGTTGCCGGGTTGCAGCTAACATAAACGATGCGATCGGGCTGGAGAGTTAATAAGGCATCTAACACCGTGCGATCGCACCCTTTGCGAGGCGGATCGAGCAGCACTAGATCAGGCTTGCCAAGCTCCTTGGGCAACACATCTGACAGACGAGGCATGAGGGTTTCGACCGAGCCTGCTTGGAATGTGACGTTGGTGATGCCATTTAGGGTGGCGTTGACAATCGCTTGCTCAATTGCCTCAGGTTGAATTTCTAATCCGACTGCCCAGCGAGCCTGGTTTGCCAACGGTAGGGTCAGGGTTGCAACCCCACAATAGGCATCGAGCACGAGTTCTGTGCCTTGCAAATCTAGCTCATTGAGAATGATGGTGAGTAGCGCGTCTGCTTGCTTAGTGTTGATTTGAAAGAAGGTCGTCGGGCGAATCTGAAACTCTAAGCCAGCAAATATCTCGCGCAGATAGGGCTGTCCGGCAATGCAGCGGGTTTCTGCACCAAAAATTGCATTGGTTCGCTTGGGATTGAGATTCAGCGATACGCCGACTAGCCCAGGATAGTGATCAAGCCAACGCGCTGCTTGGTCTTCGAGTCCTGGCAAATCGGCATCGCAAGAAACCAACGTCAGCAAGATTTCTCCTGTCCGCTGACCGATTCGCAATCCCAAATGACGCAACTGCCCCTGATAGCGGTTTTCATCATAGATGCTCCACCCTCGCTGCTGAATATCGTGTTTGACTCCAGCTAGTAAAGGGTTCAACCGTTTATCTTGCACAGGACACTGATTGAGGTTGATGAGTTTGTGACTGCCTTTTTGGTAGTAGCCTGCTTGGACGAGGGGATAGGGTATCGTTTGCGGGGATGTGTGAGTTTTGTTGGGGGTGCGGGTTGTGGGGTGCGGGTTGCTTCCCCGTAAGGGATAGGTTGCTTTGTTGCGATAGCCTAATGGG
>DBGGTD010000630.1:0-2505 GCA_051162585.1 Elainellaceae cyanobacterium | reverse complement strand
GGCAAGCCCATTTTTATTTCATCGGCTGCTAATGTGACCTACTGGCCTTTCTTAGCAGCTAAATACGGCTTCACTGACGACCAGAAACGCCCCTATAACTTCAACGCGGGCCCCTTTCTAGCAAATAAAAATTCTGCTCAACAAGGCTACCTCAGCTCTGAGCCTCTCAAGATCAAGCAGGAAGGTGGGTTTGAGCCTATCGTGTTTTTGCTGGCTAATTATGGCTATGATCCCTACTCGACAACTATTGAAACTCGGCAAGAACTCGTAGATTCAAATCCTGACTTGGTGCAGCGATTTGTCGATGCGTCTATCAAAGGTTGGTATAGCTATCTAGATGATCCAGCTCCAGGAAACGAACTGATCAAACAAGACAATCCTGAAATGACGGATGAGCTATTGGTGTATGGTCTTGAAAAAATGAAGGAATATGGCATTGCTATTTCGGGTGAGGCTGAAACTCAGGGCATTGGTGCCATGACCGATGAACGCTGGAAGTCTTTCTTTGACACAATGGCGGACGCAGGAATTTACAGCGCTGACACCGATTATACTCAAGCCTACACGCTCGAATTTACCAACAAAGGAACCGAATATTATTCATCATGATGCAGCTAGTGTATGAATCTACCGACTGCGATCGCCCTTCAGCAGGTTAACAAAGTCTACGCCAACGGCACGGTGGCTCTCCAAGATCTTGATCTGACCATTGGTGAGTCAGAGTTTGTCAGCTTACTAGGGCCGTCTGGATGCGGCAAAAGCACCGTCCTCAAGCTGATTGCCGGGTTGGGAAAATTGAGCTCGGGGCATATTCACTGGACGGGCGATCGCACTCGTCAGAAACTTGCATTTGTCTTCCAAGACGCTGCACTCATGCCGTGGGCAACTGTGCAAGACAACATTCGGTTACCCCTCAAGCTCGCAGGTCTGTCAAAACGCGCCACCGATCGCGCCATTGAGGAAGCGATTGACCTGGTTCATCTCCGGGGTTGTGAAAGGTCGTATCCGCGTGAGCTTTCGGGTGGGATGAAGATGCGCGTGTCGATTGCTCGGGCGCTCGTCACAAAACCCAATGTGCTCTTAATGGATGAACCCTTTGGCGCCCTCGATGAAATGACCCGCCATCAGCTTAATAGCGACTTGCTGGAATTGTGGAACGAGATGCGCTGGACGGTGATCTTTGTGACCCACAGCATCTATGAAGCCGTTTATCTTTCAAACCGAGTTGTGGTCATGGCAGCCCGTCCAGGGCGAGTCGTCACCGATATTGAGATTAAGGCGACCTATCCACGCCCGCCTGAGTTTCGCAATTCGGCGCTATACAGTACCCATTGCCGCGAGGTCTCTGCACGTCTGCGGCAGGCAGCGGGCGTTGAATATGCCGTCGATGATCGAGTGAGTAGTTCGCCAATATAATCTTGACAGCCAACGAAGTTTCCTTGGAACAACTCGAATGACTGAAACAATGCAGTGGTGGGTAGTAATTTCCAGCTATCAGCCTCTTGCCTTCTGCCCTTCCTCCGCCTTCCGTTCTGCCATATTGCGTCCTAGGGACTAAGCCTTAAGAAGTAGCTAATGGTATCGATCGGTCTGTCTTTAAGCAGGCGCGATGTTTTATACAAAATTCTATGATCAGGATTAATACAAAGCGGGGTTACTCCACAGCCTCCGTTGAATATGGTCACTGCTCTCAATTGCAAACGGGTGGGGATGTCATTTCCCCAGGCAATATTGGTTAACAGCGTATTAGATTTACGGTTAGAGGTGGTGATCGTCGTATTTAGTGCTTTCTCTATCTAGTTAGCGCTCTGAGGATTGAAGCCATGACCATTTTTCGAATTGCTCTTCCGGGTTCAGATTTTAAGCAGACCGTTCAAACGCTGCTGGATCAGGCAGATGTGAAAATCAATGGCGATCGCCCGTGGGACATTCAGGTTCATCATCGTGAGTTCTACTCCCGACTGCTTGCTGAGTGGTCGATGGCAGCTGGAGAATCGTATATGGATGGCTGGTGGGATTGCGATCGCCTAGATGAGATGTTTTTCCATATGTTCCGCAGCAATCTGGAGCGGGCAATGGAAAGCCGCACCTATTTGCATATCCTCCAAGCCAAACTTCTAAACTTACAAACGCCATACCGAGCCTTTCAAGTCGGGCAACACCACTACGACATCGACAATCTGCTTTACCAGAAAATGCTCGATCGACGCATGATCTATAGTTGTGGCTACTGGAAAGATGCAAGCACACTCGATCAGGCTCAAGAGGCAAAGCTTGATCTCATTTGTCGAAAGCTTGACTTGCAACCCGGCATGAGGGTGCTAGACATTGGCTGCGGCTGGGGCGGAACCGCGAAATATATTGCTGAACGCTATCAGGTCGAGGTCGTCGGCATCACCATATCCGAACAACAGGCGCAATTTGCCCGAGACGTTTGCAAAGGATTGCCCATTGAGATTCGTCTGCAAGACTATCGCGAACTCGATGACTCGTTCGATCGGGTTG
>DBGGTD010000629.1:0-3938 GCA_051162585.1 Elainellaceae cyanobacterium | reverse complement strand
CTAGCAGCAGCACGACCTACAAGGGATAACGCTGTCCTCGTGCATGGCGAGGATCTTCGACTTGTTGCAGGGCTTCAATCAAATTCACGGTCATCTCTAGAGCATCAAAACATCTCAGTTAGTTTAACCTTTCCTTCATGACAATAAATTAGCCCTGCCTCGTAGGGGCGGTTCGCGAACCGCCCCTACGACATCTGTAACCTCAATTTAGAGAATTGGTATAACTCCAGCACACACCGCACATTGCAACACATTACGGCTATGTAGAGACGCGATCGCAATGCACGGTTGTAAGACTAGGAAATCTGTAGAACGATTATGACTGGTATATTGCTCTTCCGGTAACGTCATTCTTCTTCCAGTAACGTCATTCTGTAGTCACTACAGATTGCTCACTGACCCTGCAATCTGGGACGAAATAAAAGGAAAAATTGCTTCATTTTGGCTATGCTCCTTACCCTCAGTAAACACAACCAACAAATAGGGCTGCTGACTTTCGAGCTCAACATAAGCGGCATCATGGCGGACTTTGCTGGTCAGCCCTGCTTTTGACCATATCTGTGCAGTTTGAGGCAAGGCTGCTCCCAAAAATCCAGTGATCTGATTTTCGGGATCGAGTGCTAGCACCGATGGATCAAGGCTACGCCGCATTAAATCCATCATGGCTTGCGATCGCTCTGGTGATACAGCAACTCCCCCAACGATGCTGTGCATTAGCCTTGCAGTCGCGTCGGTCGTCAGCATGTTTCGATTTTCCATCATGTCCCCTAAGAATGTCCGTTCTCGGCCATAGGCACCATCACACCAGGTTTTTTGGTTGATATTGACTGTTTCTAGTTCAGGCCAATCTAAGGATTGATAATATCGATTGACGAGATTACGCTGATGACGCCATGTCTCAAACGGACCAGACGGCAGATCTGGACCACTCGTTGTGCCGGTTAAGATATCAACCACTAGGCTTGTGGCATCGTTACTCGAGTCTACAATCATGTCTCGAACTGCGCGTTCAAGCTCGGCAGAGGTTTGAATCATGCCCTTGTCGAGCCATTCATGGACTGCCACCAAATAAAACAATTTGACAACACTTGCCGGATAAATGCATTCTAATCCTCGATATGAGAATCCGCGAACAGCCCGTCTCCAAAATTCGTTTGGGCTAAGCGCACCCCCCGTATTGACGGTAACTGGCTGATCGTAGACGATCCACGTCAAAGCAATCTGATTTCGGGCTAAGCCAGGGAACTCAATCCACGTTGCGTCTAAAATTTGATTGCCCAGACGATTCAGTTGTTCATCGTGCTGGAAAAATGGCATATGGTTTCAATTTCAGAATTACACACGTCATTATCAATTGATCCCACCACCGAATATCAGTGCTACGGAACCATTAACTTATACGACTCTCCTGAATTAGAGAGCCTTGCTACCCAAGCAGTTGCGGGTCGTCAATTGCGTATCTTATCACTCCCCCTAGATGTTGGTGGAGCAATTGGCGATCGCGCGATTCAGATTAGGTTGTGTGAAGATGGTTATCGTGCTTGGATGCCGCTTGAATACATTGATTTAATTCAGATTAGTGAATCGCCCTACCAACCAGTGGAGTTGACTGAAGACCAGCTTCGCGATCGCACCCAACAGGCGATCGCCTATGCCATGACGGCCATGAAATACCCTAACCATTATCTCTGGGGAGGAACGGTTGGGCCAAATTATGATTGTTCTGGGTTAGTGCAAACAGCCTTTGTCTCCGCAGGAATTTGGCTCCCACGAGACTCTTATCAGCAAGAAGCGTTAACCTCTCCCATCTCTCAACACGACTTGCAACCTGGAGATTTAGTCTTCTTTGGTACTCCACAACGAACAAATCATGTAGGTATCCATTTAGGCGGACAACGATACATTCACAGTTCGGGAAAAGACCGGGGACGCAACGGCATCGCCATCGATATCCTGTCAGAGTATGCTGATCCAGTCAGCGCGGCATACTATCAACAATTCCGCAGGGGGGGGCGAATTCTTAAGAACTACCAACCCCAGTCATCTTAAGTCGGTGGTCACAATTCACTATAGAACCCATAAAACCCTGCGCTACTGCGGGCAGCGCAGGGTTTTGAACTTGGTTTTTAATTGTGCCGAGGTACTTGACGTTCAAATAGCGATCCTAAATCGCTTATGAATTGTGTGTGAGCGGTGGGGCGGGCGCCGCCCACCCCACCGCTCACAACCCATCTGGGATTGCCAAATTAATCAAAAGCTTTGAGAATTCGCTTTACATGTCGCCAAGATCTGATGATCGGTATCACTGAGCTCTTGAATCTGATGATAACCGACCAACTCAATCGACGAAGGTGATGTTCCTTCGGTGCTAGCGACATTGACGTCATCTCGCAGCATCAGCGCATGGGAATGAATCGCCTGATCATAGCTATCTCTAACCCTCAACCGAAGCTGACTAGCACTTAGTTCGCCCTGGAAGCAATCGAACGATGAGTGAGGCATATAAAAAGCGCCAACCGCCTCACTATCATGAATCTCAAATACGGCATAGGCGACTCCGACCTGAGAAGGTTCCGATGATTGTCCATACAAATAAACGCCATCTGTTGTGTCAGAGGCAGAATCGACTGCTTGCTTCTGCGGATGAGACGCAGAAACTTCAGCACTGTAAGCATGCCCAGACCACAATCCCATTATGATCAAACCCAATACTAGCAAAGATCCCGCAAGCGATCGCTGTAGACTATGTCGAAGAACGAGTCTTACGGTAGCTAACTGAGTAGTATTGGACATTATCGAATTCTCCTGAAGAGCTTGGTAAATGAATGTCAGAGGATAGACTTGATCAAAACTAAGACGAAATTAAACCCTATCAATCTAGATGCGCTTCATTCAGTAGATTCACCTGAGCAGGTGACACTCATGCAGCCATTAGAATCAACTCCGATGCTGACTTTATCGCCACATCTAGAGACTTTATTATGGAAAAATTCACCTAAGGGCTGAATCAAGGACTGATCGAAACCTGGATGAATGAATCACAATGCGTGATTGCCAATGAAAACAAGTATTCAATGTTCAGCCGTATTACTCAGTGATTCACTTCGTAGTTTGTGTGTGATCTTTCTCGACTTAGCAGATGACTCAGATCTGATTAGTTTGTGACAGAAATCATTAGTTTCATTGATCTGAATCACAACAGGGCCTGGGAGCCTTCTTCACGAGTGTAGATATGTCTCGTAAGAATCTCAACAGCAATATCTTGACCTGCCAAACAGTGCAGCCAATCTAGCTATGGCCGCCCCAACTGGCTTTTTGCTTAAGAGATCATGACTTTAGAACCCATAAAACCCTGCGCTGCCCGCTGAGCGGGCAGCGCAGGGTTTTGAATTTGGTTTTTAATGGTGCCGAGGCACTTAGCAATCCTAAATCGCTTGCGAATTGTGTTTGAGCAGTGGGGCGGGCGGCGCCTGCCCCACTGCTCATAACTCATCTAGGATTGCTACAGAAGAGGATTCTATCCATCCCCTCGGCCTGACTTGGCCTTCGCCTTTGCACGAGCTGCACTCTTTTTAAGAGCTTGCAAACGAGCCTCATAACGCTTACGTAGCCGCTTTTTAGGGGTTTGCTCGATTAGCACTTTTAACGCACTCCCTAAGCTCTTATACGCATTGGGCAAACTATATCCAAATCGAGTCGCAAGGGCGATCGCCCGCTCGTCCGCATCAACTGAATCAGTCAAAGTCTTAGCGCCATTATTTCGTTTGTAGAGTCGATATCCGGATACGGCACACAGGGATAGCGCCAGCAATAGTAAAAGCCCATCTTGAACCCATAGCTCACCGACAGCTCCTCCCAAACCAATCGCCAATGCTGCCATTTCCCAGCCGTCTCGCGGAATCGTGTCATTTTGAATCCGAGCGACTTCATGCCAGAAC
>DBGGTD010000628.1:0-6451 GCA_051162585.1 Elainellaceae cyanobacterium | reverse complement strand
GATCAAAAGTCTCCATGACATCCGTCGATGTCATGCCGCTCTCGTGAGCCTTTGCAGGTTACAGGCGAGATCACCGATTGGCAGCGGCACTCGTCTGAAGCGCTAAAAGCCGTGAAGGGCGGACTAGAGCGCCTTGAGCAACTGGGTGTCGAGCCCATTGACGACTGAAAATTTTTTGAATTCTTGTGCCCTAAAAAGTTAACCGACCTGTCGATTTGGACAATCTTCGTTCGACTAATCAACAGAGCCACAAGTGGAACACTTTCTATCCTGGAGCTAATCAAACCTAATCATTCAACAGGAGAATTCACCATGAAAGTTATGGTTTTTGTTAAAGCGACCGAAGATTCTGAAGCCGGAGTCATGCCTACCGAAGAGATTCTGGCTGAAATGGGCCAGTTCAACGAAGAACTAGTCAAGGCTGGTGTGATGCAGGCCGGCGAAGGATTGCATCCCAGCGCCAAAGGCGTGCGAGTCCAGTTTTCTGGCCAAAATCGCACCGTCATCGATGGTCCCTTCACTGAAACCAAAGAACTAGTTGCAGGCTTCTGGATTTGGCAGGTGGAATCGATGGCAGAGGCGCTTGACTGGATCAAGCGCAGTCCCTTTCAAGACGGTGAAGTAGAAATTCGTCCCATCTTTGCTGACGAAGACTTTGGCGAAGAATTCACCCCTGAACTGCGAGAACAGGAAAACCGCCTCCGCGCTGAGATGGAGAAGCAGAAAAGGGCCTAGCGTCACGTTGAGGAATCCGGTTTCTGCCGGCACCACCCATACGCTTGTCGAAAACTGAGAATCCGGTTTCCTACGAATGGCCGTTTCAAAGATCGTAGGGTGCGTCGCTGCGCTGACGCACCGTTTGCCAGGATTTCCAGGGCAAATATTGTATTTGGAGAGAACTCATGACAACCAAAATTTTCGTTAATCTGCCGGTTCAAAATCTGCAAAAATCGATTGATTTTTTCACGCAGCTTGGCTTCACCTTTAACCCTCAATTCACCGACGAAACGTCTACCTGCATGATTTTTAGCAATGATATTTATGTCATGCTGTTGACCCATGAAAAATTCAAAACGTTCACACCAAATCCCATTTGTGATGCCCAGAAAAATACCGAGGTTTTGGTTTGCTTGTCCAGAGAAAGTCGCGCCGCTGTCGATGAAATTGTAAGCAATGCGATCGCGGCAGGTGGCAATACCTATAACGAACCACAGGATCACGGGTTCATGTATGCCCATGGCTTCCAGGACTTAGACGGCCACATTTGGGAAGTCATGTTTATGGAATCTGACGCAACTTCTTGAGGCCAGAAAAATGACAATTGGAAACAGAAACAGGGCAGAAGAAGTCCAAATTCGCCAGCGGATCAATACCTGGATAGCCGCACTTCGAGCCAAAGATGTAGACGCACTCATGGCCCATTATGCGCCGAATCTACTGCTGTATGATCTCGACCCTCCCCTTGTGCATCACGGAGCAGATACCTACCGAAAAAGCTGGCAGGAATGGTTTGCCTCTATCCAGGGTGACGTTGGGTATGAAATCCGCAACCTGAGCCTCTCAGTAGGTGATGATGTGGCATTCAGCACCAGCGTCAACCAGATGAGTGGAATGCAAATAACTGGGGAACAGTTCAATATTTGGGTGCGCATGACTGTTGGCTACCGCAAGCAGGATGACCAGTGGCGCGTAGTCCATGAGCATATCTCGGTGCCTTTTTATATGGATGGCAGCTTTAAAGCCGCCGTTGACCTGGAGCCATAGATCCATTTAGTATCAGAGCTTACAAATTTTAGCGAGTGAGGAGAGTTGCTCTAGTGATTTGTGTTCCTAAATGGTTTGGCGGTTTAGTTGTAGGTAGTGTCATGGCCGTAGTGGCACAGCCTGCTCTGGCTGAAGCAGGGGTTCAGCCTGCCACCCCCCAGCTTGCCCAACAAGAAGTCCCTGCCCAGGTGGATTTCGCTCCGCATTTTCAGGATTTGGGGATAGAAGGTTCAATCATCATTTACGACCTGAACCTGAACCAGACCTACCAGCACAATCCCGATCGCAATGCCACCCTGTTCTTGCCCGCTTCTACTTACAAGATCCTCAACTCGCTGATTGCGTTAGAGACGGGCGTTATTGCCAATGATCTGGCAATTCTGACCTGGGACGGGGTAGAGCGATTTGTTCCAGCCTGGAATCGAGATCTCAATATGCGCACGGCCTTCAGCCTGTCTGCTGTTTGGTTCTACCAGGTTCTAGCCCGTCGGATTGGCCACGATCGCATGCAGCAGTGGGTGACGGAGGTGGGCTACGGCAACGGCACCATTGGTAGCGCTGGAGATATTGGCACCTTTTGGCTAACCGGCGATCTGCGAATTACTCCGGAAGAGCAGATTCAGTTTCTACAGCGGCTGTATAACAACGAGTTACCCTTCTCTGAGGAGGTGATCGCCACGGTCAAAGACATCATGATTGTAGAGCAAACGCCTGACTATACCATCCACGTCAAAACGGGCTGGGCTGGGTTGGGCGAGCCCGGTCAGCCTCAAATCGGCTGGTATGTCGGCTATCTGGAGCAGGCCGACAACGTTTACTTTTTTGCGACCAACATAGACATTCGTAATGACGACGATGCCCAAGCCAGAGCCGCAGTCACCCGTCGCAGTTTAGAGACGCTAGGGCTGTTGTGAGGATTCATGCCTGCGGGGCTATCAGTGCCGACCCTGCGGGGGCGATCGCACAAAGGAGAATACCGATGAAAACCACCGAAATTAGCTGCCTTTGCGGAGCCGTCAAAGTGCAGCTCACAGGCGACCCAGTAATCCAGTTCTACTGCCACTGCGACGACTGTCAAGCCACTAGTGGTGCTGCCTACATTGGCGTCGCTGTCTATCCTATCGATGCCGTCACGCTAGTGCAGGGAGAATTGAATATCTGGACGCTTAAGACATTGCCACGTCAACGCTGCGCTGTTTGTGGAACGCAAATCATGGCCGAGGTTCCCGGACTTAATCAGTGCGGCATTAAGGCAAATCTGCTGCCAAAAGGGGCTTTCAAACCTGACTTTCATCTCCATTGCCGGTATGCCGTTCTGCCGGTCAAAGATGATTTGCCACACTTCAAAGATTCGCCCGCTAGCTTTGGAGGCACTGATGAGACCGTTACTTGGTAACTAACGAAGGAGACATGTATGGCAGATAATGACATCCAATCGACCCATGAAGCATCGATTCAAGACTTATTGGCGCAATGGGCTAGTGCTACTCGACTTGGCAAGCACAACGATGTCCTGGTGAATCATGCTCCAGATGTCACCATCTTCGACGTTCTACCGCCTCTTCAATATGAGAGCGCAGACGCGTACCGCAAAAGCTGGGATGAGTGGCAGCCGACAACCGAGGGGGCGGGAATTTTTGAGCTCCACAACCTTAAAGTCACAGCGGGTAAGGATGTAGCCTTTGCCTACGGTTTGATTCGATGTGGCGGCACAAAACCGGATGGAAAAACCTTTGAAGACTGGGTGCGAGCCACATTTTGCCTTTGCAATATCGACGGCAAGTGGCGAATCACCCATCAGCATATTTCGATGCCCATTCGTTGAGGATATAGATCCTGCGATCTAGGTAGCAAGGCTAGCTTTCTCACATTGTCTGATTTCTTAAACGGGTTTTTACCCACTTTCCATGCCTAAGGCAATATAATACATGCAAACTAGTTTGGACTATATTGCCGTTTGCAAACTAATAGGAGTAGGCGATGGCTAACAACGCTAAAACCGCGATCGCAACCATCATTCCGACGTTACGCTACCGGGATGCATCTGCTGCTGTTGATTGGCTGTGCCAAGCCTTTGGGTTTGAAAAGCATTTAGTGGTCCCCAATGACGATGGCACCATCGCCCATGCTGAACTGGTCTTTGGCAACGGCATGATCATGCTAGGCGCCGCGCGTGAAGACGAATTTGGTCGGCTTCAGCAACCACCAAGTCGAGTAGATGCTGTCGTCACGCAGAGTCCTTACATTTTGGTCGAGGACGTGGATAAACACTACGAACGGGCGATCGCCGCTGGAGCTGAAATTGTGCTTGACATCAAAGATCAAGATTACGGTGGGCGCGACTATTCGTGCCGCGACCCAGAAGGCCACGTGTGGAACTTTGGCACCTATGACCCGTGGAACGCTGATTAAAAACAACTCATCCATTTAGCCCAAGGAGGGCGCTATGAAACTGATTCCCTATCTCAATTTCAATGGTGACTGCGAAGCCGCCTTTAAGTTTTATGAGCAGGTTTTTGGCGGCACACTGTGTGACAAGATGCTCTATGGCGGCTCGCCGATGGAAGCAGACGTGCCTCCCGAATGGCACAACAAAATCATGCATGCCTCTATGCAAATAGGCGATCAAGAAATCATGGGATCTGATTCTCCGCCGGATTACTTTAAAGAAGCGCAGGGCACCAAGATTACCATCCAAATTGAAGATCCTGAAAAAGCGGAGACAATCTTTAAGGCTTTAGCCGAAAACGGAACTGTCGAAATGGACATTCAGGAAACCTTTTGGGCAAAGCGCTTCGGCATGGTAACGGATCAGTTTGGTATTCCCTGGATGGTCAACTGTGACAAAGTGGAGTAATCGTTAAATTAAGTTTGACCAAATGCCTAAAAATGACGCGTTCTACGACAACCCTGAGGCTCTAGCATGATGCAGATCGCTGTGACAGGAAACTGCATCGTATCCTGTAAATAGAAATAGTAGTACCAACCCATCACCTGCTCTTCCAGTCCATAGGCATCCACTACAATTTCTATTGTGATACGTTCTTCACGCTCTGCGTCCCGTTCCATCTTTGCCATAACATCCTCTATGCACTGCTGAATAATATAGTCCTACGGACTCAGGTTTGTGTGGTGAGCCCCCGCGGCGCGGGGGCTCACCACACGTTCAGCGCCCTAACGCGAGAGCGTTAGGCTATATTTGGGTCAAGCTGGAGTAGTTGAAGTGCTTCTTCAAGGTCGGCTTGATTGAGAGGTGGATCTGTTCTCAGTTGGAGGCGATCGCGCACATAGCTTTCTTGAAGATGACGCAGCCCGCGTACTTCAATCCGCTCAACGGGGAAGCTGACTTCAGGAGGCACGGGTTCTTCAGGTGTTTCGGGTATCGATAAAATTCTGCTTTAGGATTTTATCGGCGACGAGAAACCAACCCTAGCAGACCAATCAGAGTCAGCAAACCAACTACCATCGAAGGTTCGGGCACAGATTCTGATACATCTGTGGGTGCGATCGCTGCTTCATCATCTGCTAAGGCAAAAGTTTGATAAGCGTCATTTGCAGGGTAGGGCGATCGCGACTGTGATCGACTAAAGGCTGTTGACTGTCCATTCACAATAGACGAAATCCACGGGAAAAATGCAGACACGCGAGTAAATCCTGAAATGTTTCCATACCGAGATGCCGCCACCGGATAGCCAAAGGAGGCCACACCCGCAAGCGATCCATTAATAAACAGCGCCCCTCCGCTATCTCCGTTAGCAGTTGCTCCTTCGAATAGGAGAGGAGTTGGCGAACCCAAACGATTTGAAGTGCCCCAGGGATGATCAAAATCAGTTAGAAGAATTGTATTTGACCATCCATATACGAGTCCGGTTGTTTGAGTCACTCAACTCAATAGCAACCTGAATCAACCCAAATCAGAATCTACAAGGGGCATTCCAATGTCTGACTTTCTGTTAACTCTACTGTCTCTGACACGCTTGGTGGTTATGGCGATTACTACGATGCTACTTCAGGCTACTACTATGACTTTTATCAATTGACCGACTTAGCGCCTGGCTACGAAGTTACTGTCAGTATTGATCAAGCGATCGCCCCCGATCGTATGGGCGGGTTTATCCGACACGTATGCCATCAATTCCAAACCATTTTGATAAAAACCCGCCATCATCATCGTACGGGCGGGTTTATCCGACACGTATGCCATCAACCCCAAACCGTTTTGATAAAAACCCGTCCCGCCCGCCATCATCGGGACATATCATCACCCCCGTACGGGCGAAGCATTTCACCGATACATCTGGGACACACCCCCCACATTCTGATGAAATGCTTCGCCCCTACACATCCCCGATCGCCCCTCCCATCATCGGACATATCAACCCCCAAACATCATCTGGGGGGTGCTACTACCTGTCATTGAATATGTCTTGAATCAGGGATGAGCATTGGCACTCTATCACGCTAAACCTAATTGTCGCTTCAGGGCTTCTGGCACATTGATAGCATCGTCTAGACCTCTGACATCACTCCAATCAGTTTCTTCATCCCAGGTTATGTCTTGAAGATTAGCTTTTCTGAAGCTTGCCCCTTCAAGACGCGCCCTATCAAGACGCGCCCCTTCAAGACTCGCCCCAAAAAGACTCGCCCCTTCAAGACGCGCCCCAACAAGACTCGCCCCTTCAAGACG
>DBGGTD010000627.1:0-12976 GCA_051162585.1 Elainellaceae cyanobacterium | reverse complement strand
TATTTAGTGTCAACTTGAGCTAAACCTAGATTCCTAGCGTGATTGGGATAGAGGTAATATTCAGTTCGTAATAGTCGAAACCCTCTTGCGTCAGCTTGCTGCTCTAGATAACGTCGAACGGGGGCTGGAGAATTTCCATCAACGTATATCAGTTCATAGGGCAGTCGAGTGTGAGCAAACACGCTTTCCAGAGACTGCTGTGTACAGCTAAATCGTTCTCGAGGAACGACTACAATCGTTACAAGAGGGCGTTCTGAAGATAGGGTATTAGGGATAGGTTGGCAAGTGTTGATAGTCATAGAAAATCCCTGTGATGGCTATATCCTTGGAAGAAGTGGAAACTCTGATTAAGAAATCAAATCAGGTTGAAGGAGAGATTCATAAAGAGCAACAAGGGCATCATTTAAACGATTAAGATCGTAGTGTTGCTCTACAAACGATCGTCCGGCTTTACCCATTGCAGACCAGCATTCAGGATGCTCGATTAGATAAATCAACCGATCCGCGATCGCATCTGCATCTCGTTCTGGGACTAGGAAACCAGACACGCCCTCTTCAACCAGTTCTGGAATTCCTCCATGAAGGGTACTGATGACGGGTATACCCATCGCCATTGCTTCTTTGAGGACATTCACAGGAGCGTCCTGATTCCCGTCGGCAGCAGTCACGCTGGGTGCGATAAATAGATGCGATGTTCCTAGCAAATTGATAAGTTCTGTCTGAGACTTTTGCCCGAGCAATTTAATCGACTGTTCAGCATTCAACAATTGAATCAGGTGCTCTAATTCCGACCGCAATGGCCCGTCTCCAATGATGATGTATTCCAAATTAGAATGCTGTTTTAGGGCGTGAGCTACCGCTCGAATACCGTATTCAATTCCTTTCTTTTCAACTAGACGACCCGTTGTTGCAATCCGAATTGGACCATCTTGCGGAAGTTGACGCGTTTGAAAGGGAAACCGACTATAGTCTAGCCCTGAACCGTGGACCCGAATTTTCTCACGAGGACAGCCTAGCTCAATCACGCGGCGCTTAAAAAAATCGCAGTTTGCTAGAAAGTAATCACCGCACTCGAATAAGGAATCATAAACATTCTCACCCTTTTCTTTCACAAAGTAGCTGATATCATGCCCCCTGAAAATAGTAAGGAGCTTTGCACTAGGAGCATTCACAGCGGAGAATGCCATGCCTCTAAAGCTAACGGTGCCAAATTGGCAGTGAATAATATCATAGGTCTTTTGAAAGTTAGGAATTAGCGTATAGAGCAGCCACAATGAGACTGCCTGCTTTCTATGCTTAATAAAGTTAATGGATCTAAAGGTATCTATAGGAGCTTGAAAAAAGTTAGAAGCAAATAATCCAAAGCCCTTAACAACACGCCAAGGAAGATTGGCAGGAATTTCAGGCAAATACGTCGTTCGATCGAGCAGCTTGTATGTCACGACATCGTCGTGCAGCTTATCCAAATCGCCAGGACGATCCGCATAAATATCAACCTCATGCCCTCTCTGTAGTAGACCCGTGATTTGATTCAATATAAATGTTTCCGATAAAATAGGAAACTGACCGACTATAAAAGCAATTTTCATTGTTACTTCTAGAATCCCGTCAACTTAAGATTGTGGAAAGCAATACACCCTAGTCAGGCGCACCTTCAATTAACTGTATTAGTAGACGTCCTGACTGGCTCCTCTATATTCTGGCTGGGCTCCCTCCAACTCGAAGCCGAATTTTAGCCCAAGCGCTCGTATATCTGACAAAAACAATCACTAAAGCGACCTTTATCTTTTCATTCAAGCTCTTTAGCCTAGGGCTTCTGAAAGCAGTGATTATATACATCACAGGAGGAATCATATCTTGTCCCAAAATGACGAAGAACATTAAGCTTCTTAACATTGTAGGAGGGAATAGATTGAGGTTAGTAATCCTAAAAAGGAAAGAGTCCTTACAAAAGAAGTGGTACAAGTTTCTGTCCAAAAGATCATAGTGACCTCCGGCAAGGCGAATGACTTTTTGCTGCATTTGATTGAAAGAGGCTCTAGCCGGATGAGCAACCTGAACACTCTCTGCGTAAACTTGCTGGTACCCAAGCGTATAAACCCGTCGTCCCCAGTCTAAATCTCCTCCTGATTTAAGATCGTGATTGAAGTGACCCACATGTTGAATGACGGACTTGAACGTAAATAGATTTGCAGTAGCTCCATACTTTAGAGTCTTAAGGTGCTGTTCTTGAGGAAAAGCGGTTGCAATTTCAAAAAGTTCAACGGCTGTAGGATAATTTGCATCTTTTGGAAAGATTTCAATATTGCCTGCAACTAAGCCACAGTTGGGTGTACCAAGCAAATGTTGAACCCCTCTTTCAATCCAGCTTGTAGTCGGAATGCAGTCAGCATCTGTAAAAGCAATCACGTCTCCTTTTGCTAGGGATATCCCCTTATTGCGCGCGGCATACGATCCAGGCGTGAGTTCTTGGACAGCGATCGCATCCGTACATCGAGCTACTACGGCCTTGACTGCCTCTATATCGTCAGACCCGTTGTCTACCACAATGATTTCATAGTGCGACCTACGATAGGTTTGATTCTCTAAGGCTTGTAAGCAAAGCTTAAGTCGCTCAGAATCATTAAAGACAGGGATAATAACAGAAACAAATGGAATCAGCAAAGAAGTTTCCTGATCTTGCCGAAATATAGGTTGGGTCATGTTTCTAGTTCTAACTGTTTGATTAGCTCTAAACATTGCCAAATCGATAGTGTAAGGTGAATTGCTTTGTAGCTAATCCTTGAATAGGAATCCATACACATAGTTACACTAAGAAACCACAGAAGCTGTAAGTTCATCCTGATCGGGTGCTTTACGCCCTGCCCATTCTTTCTTGGTAAATTCTTCGTGATAAGAACGTTCTGTATTGACAGACCATAGATTATGACTTTGGCCTATGATATTCTGAGCTGCTAGCAGAGCAGTAAGCATGGAATGATCTTGGTTGTTATAGCGGTGCATGCCATTGCGCCCTACAGTTTGTAGATTCTCAAAATCCTCTAAGTACTCCTGGAGCACGTTCAAGTGCTTACGATACTCGCCATCATAGACCGGATAGGCTTTCCGCTGCCGAATGACAGTTCCGTCTTTAATTAGATTTATGTCTTCAAGCAGTCCGAGTCCAATAATTTCCTGACCAGCGAGTTTGATTAGCTCTGCATCTGAGAGTTGCCATAGACTGTCACCTTGATTGCAAAAGTACTCCATACCCAGGCAGGTCTTGCTTGGATCGGGAACCATTGCAGGGCTCCAATTCTTGAAGTTCTGAATCCGCCCTACCTTAAACTCAGGGCTGTGGATATAAATCCAGTTATCTGGGAATAGATGTTCTGCATCTATCATTAGGGATACGATCAGGAAGTCTCGATATTTGAGGCCGTTAGCGGCTTCTAGAACATAAGCAGGGGGGGGTGGATCAAGGCTTCGCACCAATGCTGTAATAGGCATGGTTGAAATAAATTGCTCACCTTCCAGTTTTGTGACTTCATCGCCACGTTTCATCGTAATGCTCCGGATGCGATTACCGTCTCGCTCAACCTGAGTGACCTGCGTATTCAAATAGACAGAAGACCCATGACTCTCTAAGATTTCCTGACACCGCTCCCACATCATTCCCGGACCTAACACTGGATAGTCAAACACTTTGATAAGGCTTTTAGCATTTTGACTACCAAATAAAGCATTGATAACTGCTCGCTTAAGGGACATGCCCTGAATCCGCTGGGCCGCCCAGTCTGCCTGAATCTGTTTACAGGAAATGCCCCAAACTTTTTCGGTGTAGGTTTTGAAGAAAATGCGATATAGCCGTCGACCAAACCGATCAGTTACCCAGTCCTCAAAGTTTTCTGGCTCATGGTTAAGTCGCAACTTCGCCCTAATTTTAGACTTCAAATAGCTCAGCAAGATTATGGCGCTTTGACTAATACCCAAATTCAACAGCGTGTTTTTAAGCGCTAGAGGGTAGTCAAAAAACTTACCTTGATAGTAAATCCGAGAGAGTCGAGGAACTTGAATAAACTCATCGCCCAGAATTTCTTTCCAGACGTGTTGAACCTCTTCTACTTTAGTAAAGAATCGGTGCCCCCCAATATCGAAGCGATAACCTTTATAGGTTTCCGTTCGAGAGATGCCGCCAACTTTGTCGGCTTGTTCTAGCACAATGGATTGCACACCATGCTTCAGCAATTCATATCCAGCCGTAAGGCCAGCAGGACCTGCACCAACGATAATTACAGGATAAGTCTTCATTGAAAGCTCCAAATTATTCTAATGAGTCTTCGTACAGATGTTTGATTTGGTGTGGATCAAAGCAGCTTGCGAGACGTAACAGAGAAATTAGTTTTCGGTGAACTCCATTGGCGAACGTAGTAGCTAAACGTGCTATAAGCAAATGCTGCGCCACCATATAAGAAATAGAACCAATGCCAAGGAATAACCTGAAGCACAAACAGAAAACCGCGTTTACGATGAAAGAATCGATATACCTGAATGTTGACAGTCAACAATCCTAGGCTTAAGACGCCTACACCAAACCATAATTGGGGCAGCCACCCTACTGCTACTAGACATCCAATCAGTGCAAAGGCTAAGACCACACTCAAGCGGTTCGAAACGTTTAAATTTAAGTCATTTATGAGATGGCGATCGCGCAGAATTAATTCAGCCCACGGCAAGGCACGATAAAAGATCTCTGCTCTCAGAAGAGAAATAGGCTTCCATTGCTTCAGGTGCTTGACCTGGATATCTTTGCATAATCGAATGGTGTGCCCAGCTTGCTTTAACCGATAACCCAGTTCGACATCTTCAATACAGGGACGGCGATACCGTTCATCAAACCCTCCGATTTCCAGGAACGCCTGGCGACGAATGGCACCACATGCCCCCCAAAAGGTTGATGCTTCGGCAGACGAAACTTGATGGGTATAATGATGAAACAGATTTTTGTACTGAGATAAAAAGTTACTAGCCCCAGGTTCATCATCATAGGAACCAATTAATGCCGAAACCCCAGGTTCTTGCTGAAATGTTTGCTCTACATCGCTGATGGTGTCTAGATGAAGAGTAACGTCTGCATCTACAAAAAATAAAATATCTCCCTGAGCTGCTTTTGCACCTATATTTCGAGCTCTTGCAGGCCCACCAGCAGTAGGTAGTCTTAGAACTTTGGCTCCAGATGCCTCGGCAATACGCCAAGACCCATCTGTATCCCCATCTGCAACAACGATAATTTCATCAGGTGGGCGGATTGAAGTTTGAAGGCTAGACAAACACTGCCGAAAGCTTTCCCCTCCATTATGGACCGGGATGATAACTGAAACTGTAAGTTGTTGGGAACCAAATTGCATTCTTCATGCCTCATAGACTACAGATCGACAGGATTTACCTGGTCAGATTCGGAAAAAATTATTGATTCCTTGGAGGCCGAAGGACGAACCCAATCCATTCAATTTGAAGATAATTTTTTAAGAGAAATTTCTGTACAAGAATTTAAAACCTTGAATAGACAGGAAACGATTGAGATGCAAGATTCTTGTAATTCCTAAGAGCATATTAGTCTGAGATTCCAAAAGATTAATCGGCCACCCACTAGCCTTTTACATAAACTTGATGTTTTCCAAATTTTTCAGGATTTAATTGAAGAAATGATTATAAATCTTAGAAAAGTTTGATAGGTATGCTCTAGTTCAAGTCGATAATTTTGCAGATTCGGCCTTCAAAAAAAAGTTATGGAATCATAGGTTTAATTAGCCCATTAATCGAGATTTCTACTAAATATCTGTCTAAGGGCTGATGATTAAATACTAATTTTTTAGATAAGTGTCGCAAATTTGCCTCATTTAGACTAATCATAGTTGGAGGAGCACGAAATTTTACTAGGTGAGGGAATTGAGTGTGCTTTATTTCATTACAGTTTGGACAACTTTATTGGCTGCTACCTCCGTTATCGGATTGGCTCTATTAAGACTATTGAGAGCCGATCAACTGGACCGATTAGGCGATCGCTGGATTGCATCAGTTTGGTTAGGAATCGCGTCGTTTGCTATTGCCTTAACTTCAATAGCCTTCTTCCTGCCGTTGTCACCACAGATTGGTAGTCTAATAGTTCTTGTTTTTTGTTCGTGCGCTCTCATATTCAAATCCGTTCGTTGCGACCTCATCAACCTATGCTCACCCATATCTTGGAAGACGGTTTCAATTTTTCTTGGGTTGTTGATAGCTGTGTCAGCTTATATGTCTCAACAAGTAACCTGGAAAGATACGGGGCTATATCATTATGGTGCAATTCACTGGCTGTCCGACTTTGGATCGGTGCCGGGATTAGCACTCTTAAACAAGCAGTTTGGCTTTGTGTCTTCTTGGTTTGCTATAGCGGCTCCGTTTAATCCTGACATCCTTGACGGGCGGGCATGTGCAATTATGAATGGCTTCGTCATGCTTGTGGCAATGCTCCACTATTTCACGAGTTGGGCGCACATTTTTAAAGCACAATCTCGGCTCAGTGACTGGTTCACCCTAATATTTTTCTCACTGGTGTTACCAATCTTGGGATTCACCCATCTGTTATCCGTTATCCTGATTTCTGCTTCACCTGATATTCCGATTATTCTTCTAACTGGAACTATTGCTTGGGCTGTGTTGGCAATTTCAGAACCAGATCGGCAAAAGGTTTTGACTTCTACTCAGACAATGGGACGAGGAGCGGATCTAATTCCGTTACTTTTATCAATTGGTGCTGTCTCAATTAAGTTAACTGCGTTGCCTCTACTCCCCGTCTTAGGACTCTTCTATGGTTTAACTCGGGGATGGCATTTGAGACTAAACCTGAAGCGACTGGCGATCGCAGGCGTGACAACCTTTCTTTTGCTCTTGCCGAATCTGCTGCTTAGCGTCATCGCAACTGGATGTCCACTCTACCCGTCCCATTTCCTGTGCCTTGACTTACCTTGGTCGCAGACCCTTCAGGAAGCCCAGGACATGGCTGGAGAAACCCGAGGCGGAGAAGCGTGGTTCGGAGCACCTCCTCCATCTGTTGCTCATCCTAAATTATGGCTCTTCATGCAATGGCTTCAAGACACGAATTCCAGTAAGCTCATCGTTGTTCTGACGCTTATTTCAATACTGGCATTCCCTTATATTTTGAAAGTAGCTAAGGCCAGAAAAATTCCTGCCCTGGTCTGGCTGTTATTGATGGCAACTGTCGGCATTCTATTCATGGTTTTCAATGCCCCCTTACTTCGGTTTGGCATGGGGTATTTGTTTATAGGGCCCTCTCTTGCGATTGCTATTTTTCTGCACTTCCACGCGCGTGATTGGGCTGCATGGATATCTCCTCATTATTTGGGATTGAGAGGCAGACTATCATACATTTCATCTCAGTCTACTTTTCTGCTATTTTCAGGGTCCTGCTTAATTGTGATATTGATTGGTACCTCCTCCCAATACAATTCACGTTTTCTACTACCCTCGCCTCTTCCAGAGGTCAAGCTTGCTCAGAAACAGATTAATGATGTAATCTACTTCGAACCACAAAACAGGGCAGGAATGTGCTGGGCAGCAGAATTACCCTGTACCCCCTATCCGAGTCAAGATATCAGTTTGCGGAAACCAGCTTTGGGTATTCAAGGAGGATTCCTACGAATGCCATAGAATTCTAAGCTTGCTGTTAAGTCAATGTAAGAGAAAGCTGATCATGTGTCCATTCAAGGCGGCTTCTCGCCTAGAGAATAAGGATTGAAAGATATGTATATGCAAAAGGCCAGGAACCTACTTTTTAGTAATCGAAATCATCTATTTTTGCTTCTTGTTATTTCAGTTTATGTCATATTATTTTTTGCATCAGACCAGCTAAGAGGCAAGGTTTGGGCAGATGAGATGTCTTTCTTCGAGACTAGTTCCCAGTTTAGTCAACGATTATTTCCAACTCTTGACCAGCTCAGAAGTTATGAGGAATTAAATACTCCATTGCCGTTCATTATTTATGGACAAATCAGGTATCTATTTCAAGATGATATGTTTGTAGGCCGATTTCTAAATTTTATTCTGTCCATTACTATTTCATTCATTATTGGTTGGCCTGGAAAGAATAAAAGTCTTAAGCCACTGCTCGCTTTAACTGGCTTACTAGTCTTCCCGTATTTCCTTTTGTATAGTACTCTCTACTATACCGATATTATTGCTGTGTTCTTTGTGCTGCTAGGAACTCTTCTATATATTAGAGAGCGTCACGTCCTCAGCGGAGTAGCGTTTAT
Source organism: Elainellaceae cyanobacterium (assembly GCA_051162585.1). Lineage (GTDB taxonomy): Bacteria > Cyanobacteriota > Cyanobacteriia > CAZCXK01 > CAZCXK01 > DBGGTD01. The sequence continues at coordinate 4,685 of DBGGTD010000627.1, read as the reverse complement.
GCTAGGAATAGCTTCCAGACAATATATGCTGGCTTTTCCCCTGGCGATCGCAGCCCATGAGCTTACTATCTCTATCCGTGACCAACGACGACCTAGCCTCAGCTTCTTTCTGCCTACAATTTCAGCTCTGTCCATCTTTGGTTGGTTTATTCTATTTGGTGGACTTGCCCCTTCCGCTGCTCTCGATAGTGAATTAATTCCTGATGTACAAAAAAGCTTGTGGAATCTTACACCCCATAGCACGCTATACTTTTTAGCTTGCATCGGTTTATCCTATGTTATTCCAGAGTTTTTTTTATTCTATCGGTCATTCAACTGGCGAAAACTTTTTACCATTCGCCGACTCATTATCGCTGGTAGTCTCCTAGCTGTCTTTATCATTTTTCCACCTTATCTAATGGGCAAAGGTACACTTTGGAAAATTTCAGAAGCTTTGCCCTTCGATGTTCTAAGTCCGCCTCTTTTTTATGTGTTAGCACTGATAACCTGCTGGAGGTTTTCTCAAATAAATTTATCGTTTTGGCTCTTGGCATTCAACGCGTTAATCATGATGAAGGCGTTTCCATGGGATAAATACGCCTTACCGCTAATCGTTATATTATGGTATCTGAGATCTAATGATCGGGACTTTATCACGCTTAAGTCAGAGGAAAGAAAGGCTCCCTTGGAGAATCCACTCCAGTGAGCAATCCAAAGGCGCTATGGCTTGCTAAGAGGAGGTTTTGGTATATGGATAAAACTGCTCAAGAACTTGTTCGAGTCGGAAACAGAATTTAATGAGCAGCACGCATACGCAAAATACTTTCGACAGGGATAAAGTCCAATGGCAATTGCCTTAGTAGTGGGCTTAGGGTGGATGATATCGCTGTGTTTGCATGAATTTGGTCATGCGATCGCAGCGTATTGGGGCGGTGATACCTCGGTGAAAGAAAAAGGCTATCTCACGCTGAATCCGTTGAAATATACTGACCCAGGGCTGAGTTTAGTTTTACCGTTAGTGTTTCTGTTGCTGGGTGGAATTGCGCTGCCTGGAGGTGCGGTCTACATCAACCATCATCGGCTGCGAAATCGAGCCTGGAAAAGCGCGGTGTCTGCCGCAGGTCCAGCGATGAGTGCAGTGTCTGCGATCGCCCTTTCAATTCCGTTTTGGACTGGGTTTGCGCCTCCGTTTTCAGAGTCATTGGGGTTTCAAGAAGACGGTTGGTTTTGGTCTGCCCTTGCGTTTCTAATTGCGATTGACGTGTTTGCAGTACTGCTCAATCTGCTTCCCATCCCGTCACTCGATGGTTATGGCATTCTCGAACCGTGGCTCCCCGAACCACTGCAAGCTCAACTTAATCGCTTTCGGCGATACGGCATTTTGTTTTTATTTGGGCTGTTATGGTTTGTGCCTTCCGCAAGTGGTCTGCTTTGGGGTATTTCATCGGCGGTTTCGGCAGCGTTGGGGGTGTCTCCTATGCGCGTGGGGATAGGCTACGCATTATTTCGCCAAAATGCTCCGGGCATTCTGATCGGGGCAATCATCTCAGTTTTGGTCTATCGACGGTTTTTGCGTCCGTCGCATGAGAAAAGTTTGGCAAAGGGCGACCAGGATTTGAAGAAAGGGACGTATGAAACAGCTCTGGCTCACTACGATCAAGCCCTGAAGCAAAAGCCAAACTATGCACAAGCCTGGAGTCAGAAGGGCTGGACGTTGGCCTGCTTGGGTCGCAATGAAGAGGCGCTTGATGCCTTTGATCAGGCTATTCAACATCAATCCGATTTGATTGACGCGCACTATGGTCACGCTTGGATGCTGATGAACCTTGGGCGTTGGCAGGCTGCTTCTGACGCCTTTGCAACAGTAACTGAGGCATCCCCCGGCTTTTATGATGCCTGGTATTATCGCGGCAATGTATTCAGCAACGCAGAGCAGGATGATGCAGCCTTACAGATGTATGATCGTGCGATCGCCCTTGACCCTAAACGCGATGAAGCATGGTTTCGCAAGGCAGCCATTCTCACTAAACAGAGGCACTATGACGCCGTGCTGAGTTTGTGCGATCGCGCCCGACAGAAGCATCCCACGTGGCACGAAGCTGTGTATATCAACGCAACGATATTGCGAGTGCTAGAGCGATACACAGAGGCGATCGCCCACTACGATCGATATCTTCAGCAGCATCCTAACTATGCCGAGGGCTGGTTTCAGCGAGGGGAATGTCGTCGGTTGATGGAGCAATGGGATGGGGCGATCGCCTCGTATGCAAAAGCGCTTGAACTCGCTCCGAATCATGCCGAGGCGTTACAGCAAAAAACCTCCTGTGAAGCACTCCGAAACTGAGAAAATTATCGTCCATACATCCAAAAGTTGAGCTCTCTACGAATCTCTTCTCGCTCAAGCGGATTCGCATAGCGCAGACGATGGCGAAGTTCTTGGATGACTTGTTGGCGATCGCGCTGGTTCTTATTCATCAATAATCTCCTGATCATGACACGGCGTTCTGTCTTGATCATAGGAAATAATCGAGAAAAAGTATCGAGATTTACATTTTTTGTCGCAATTATCTGGTCAGACATTAAAGCGGAACAACATCACGTCTCCTTCTTGCACCACATATTCCTTGCCTTCACTGCGGACTAAACCCTTATCTTTGGCGGCGTTCATCGAGCCAGAGTCGACCAAATCACCATAGGCGACGGTTTCTGCACGAATAAAGCCGCGATCAAAGTCGGTGTGAATGACGCCTGCGGCTTGGGGAGCCACCATGCCAGCATTAATCGTCCAGGCGCGAGTTTCTTTGGGGCCGGTGGTGAAATAGGTGCGTAGCCCTAATAAGTCATAGGTCGCATGAATCAGAGATTTTAACCCGCCTTCTTCCACGCCCAATGATTCTAAAAAGTCTTTGCGCTCGTCTTCTGATAGCTCAATCAGCTCGGCTTCAACCTGAGCAGAGACAATCACAACCTGAGCATTTTCGTCAGCGGCGATCGCCCTGACTTTCTCCACCCATTCATTGCCCGTCGCCAAATCATCTTCTGACACATTCGCGGCATAGATAATTGGCTTCCGGGTCAGCAACCCCAGAGGCTTAATCGCCAGTTCTTCCTCGTCAGTTAGCTCAACTGTGCGTGCAGGCTTGCCCGCATCCAGGACGGGAAGCAGTTTGTCGAGCGCATCCACTTCAGTCTGAATGTCTTTGTTGCTGCGTACCTGCTTGCGGGCGCGTTCGAGCCGTTTCTCGATCTGAGCATAATCGGCCAGCGCCAGCTCTAGGTTAATCACCTCAATATCGCGCACCGGGTCAATCGAACCTGACACATGAATAATGTCGTCGTTTTCAAAGCAGCGCACGACATGAATAATCGCATCGACTTCTCGAATATTTGCCAAAAACTGATTGCCCAACCCTTCGCCTTTGCTTGCCCCCTGTACGAGCCCTGCAATATCCACAAACTCAACCCGCGCTGGGACAATCTCTGCTGATTCAGAAATCTTCGCCAACACGCCAAGTCGCTCGTCAGGCACCGCCACCACTCCCACGTTTGGCTCAATCGTGCAAAACGGAAAGTTTGCAGCGTTTGCTTTGGCATTGGCAACCACCGCATTAAATAAGGTAGATTTTCCGACGTTGGGAAGTCCAACAATTCCAGCTCTTAACATGGCGATCGCTCTGGGTCACTTCACAATCTATAAGTATAGAGGCTATACGTTAGAGGTTGGGGCTGTTATGGCCTGTTGGGCGATCGCATTGGCAAGTTGGTCGCTGTTTTAAGATGTTTGCCGCTGTTTTGGCATGTCGAGGCATCGCATTAAGATGTTGACCGCTGTTTTGGCATGTTGAGGCATCACATTAAGATGTTGGCGGCTGTTTTAAGATGTTGGTCGCTGTTTTAAGATATTCGCCGCTGTTTTGGCATGTCGAGGCATCACATTAATATGTTGGCGGCTGTTTTAATACCAATTCTTCAAATTCGGACTACACATAAACACCGTGGTAGGGGCGGTTCGCGAACCGCCCCTACGAAATCTGTAACCTCAATTTAGAGAATTGGTATGACATGTCGGGCGATCGCATTAAGTAGTGCTGTAGGATGCTGTTAGGCGATAGCGTAACGCACCACCCCGCAAGGCTTTGATGCGTTACGCTATCGCCTGATGATTAATTGCCCAGCCCCATGATGCGTTTTGTCAAAATTCGCATCACTTCATTGGGATTGACGGTCGGTAACGGGCGCGACCAATTGCCGGGTTCAGCATAGCCGAGTTGATACATCTGCATAACGTGATGATTGACGGCTTTGAGTGAACCAACCGCGATCACGCGCAAAATCTCAGGACTGTCATTCGCGCACGAAAAATTATCCCCTCCTGACGGTGGGCTCGTGAAGTCATTCATATCGCAACTCCTGGTTTGGCTTTGGGAATAAGTGCCCAACCCACAAGACATCCCACACAACATTGCATCGCAAAGCGGGATGGCATTCAGGAGTAAAATACCCAAAGCCTTCCGTCTGCTCTTAACAGATGGGTAGGTCAGTCTCCTAGTTCGTGTTGCCTCACGGCTAGGGGACGCTGCTCATGGTTGAGCACTTAATCGCAGAGCATAGCGCAAGGCGCAAAAAGAAACAACAGTATTAGCGTAATTTAGTACGATGGTGGAAAATTCTGTAGCCGTTCGCCATACTGGAGTGAGTTTTGTTGG
>DBGGTD010000626.1:0-7705 GCA_051162585.1 Elainellaceae cyanobacterium | reverse complement strand
ATCCACCTTCATTGCTCCCCAAGACGCTTTATTTGAGACTCTGCTCGATGCGTTTCCCGACAATCAATATGACAATTCGGGCGATCGCCGCAATGGGCTGCACGAGGGGGTGACCTATGCCAGACAAGGTGAAGACAACGATTGGCAGTTGGAACGAATCGATGGAGATGGAGTCGATTGGTATTTTGTGCGAGATGAGAGCGATCGCCCTGAGAATGATGACGGAGGACTCGACACCATCTTGTCGCAGGTTTCGTTGACGCTAGACGAGACGTTTGAAAATTTGGTGCTGGGAGGGCTTGGCGATTTAAACGGCACTGGCAACGAGCTAGACAACTCGCTCTACGGCAACACGGGCAATAATGTCTTGCAGGGTCGAATGGGAGACGATTTGCTCGACGGACAGGACGGCGATGATGTGCTCTATGGAGACACAGGAGCGGATCGTCTCTATGGGGGCGACGGCAACGATTGGCTGGTTGGGAATATGGGGAACGACACGCTCATCGGCGGCAGCGGAACCGATATTCTCGTCGGCGACAACGGGGGGGATCATCTTATCGGCGGAGCGGGCTCAGATATCTTTGTGTTGCAGTCAGGACGAGGAAAAGCAACCATTCAGGATTTTGAAGACGGGATCGATCGGCTATCGCTGCCCGATGGCGTCACGCTTACCAATGTAGATATTCTTCAACGCGCGAACGGAGTGCTGATCCGAACCGGAGATGATGCCCTCGCCCTGATTTTAGATGTAGAAATAGCACTGATCGGCACCGCAGATTTTGGGGCGATCGCCTGACCCACTCCAAATCAGGATTAGTCTGGACGCACGGCTGTCACTTCGATTTCAACCAGCCAGCCCGGAACCACCAACCCCGCCACCTGCATGGCCGATCGCGCTGGCAGATTGGGCTGTTCGTTCGTGCCAAAAAACTGAGTATAGCCGTCCATAAACCCCGAAAAGTCCATTGCGCCATCCAGCGCCGGATCACCGACTAAGAACACCTGCATCTTGACCACATCTCCCATCGACATATCCAAGCCTTCTAAAATCGACTGGATTTTTTCTAACACCCCAATGGTTTGAGTTGTGGTGTCGCCATACGCCGCTATTGAGCCGGGTTCAGCACCTTCGTCGATGACCGGAGGCACTTGTCCGCTCACATAGACGACGCTTTTTCCACCCGGCACCTCCACCGCTTGGGCAATTGGGAAGTCAGAATCGGGAATCGGAAACCGCACCACCTCTTGCGCTGAGGAGGGTTGGGAGATAGAGATCACCAGGGCGATCGCCAGCCCGACAATAGTAAAGCCGATCAATGCAATCTTTTTCCAAGACATCATGATTGAGATTCCATATTCGAGTGATGGGTTGCAATCTTCTGAACAGCTTGATGCGCTGATAGCACCGAGCCTTCCTGCCAGCCACCCAAGTAGCTGAGGTGCTCTCCGGCAAGATAAATCGGACCATCCGGCTCATTCAAAACAGGATAAACCGTCTCAAGCGCAGCATCGTCCCATTCAATCCAGCCGCCTTGGCTGTAAGGCAGTTTATGCCACGCAATGCTGACGCCCGTTTCAGGTGATACCTCTTCCCCATAATCGGGGTGAATCATTTCACCATCGGCAATGGCGTTTAAGAGTCGTTGGTTGAGAGGGGTGCTACCAAAGCGATCGCCAATGTCGTTATCCCAGATGTAAGCCCCCACGACGACGCCTTTTTGAGCATGGAAGCGATTCGCTGGATACCAAATCTGCGTGATGTCGCGCTCAGTCCAAGAGATACCACCGTAGATGTTATGGTCTTCCTCCCAGAAGCGCCGATTTGCCTGGAAGCCAACCTTTCCCGCTTTGACGTAGGATTCAGATCCAGTGGCGATCGCCGCTTGATAGGCTGGCGAAAAATCAGCATCAATGCCTGCCAACACCGACAACGGGAATGTGCAGATCGCGAAATCCCCGTCGAGCGCTTGCTGACTGCCAGTGGCACCATTGGTATACACCACGCGAACCCCGGAGCCTGTTTTGCGGATTTCGTTGACCTCCGAGTTATAGGTGATCAAGTGCCCGACGCGTTGCTCAAATGCGTTGGCGATTTGATCCATCCCCCCAACAGGCTGCATCATCGTTGCGCCTTGGGTGTAGCTTTCGCCAAAGTGCATTTTGTATATCCAAAAGTCTGAGGTGAGCAATTCTGAAAAGTTAATTGGATCATTCACCTCACCCGGATCAAGCCCTGCTCCCGGCGGATCTTGATATCCAGATCGGCTAGAACCATCGAATACATAGTCGGCGTTGAGGTTGCCAAAGCGACTGACAAACTCTAGCAAACGCTCTTGATCGTCAACCGTGATGTCTTCATCAAGCGCATTTTTGCGAAGCGCTTTGGCAAGCAGCTCAGCAATATAGCCACGACTATCATTCACAACGCGGCGATTGAGAATGGGAGCGCCCCCAAATGCTTTGTCATCTTGGAAATAGGCAGCCCGATTTTCGTTGACGATCACTTCTAAAGGCACGCCAAATTCTTTGCAGTAGCCCAAGATGCCCTGATGATGATACGGAATCCGAGCAGGTCCGGGGTTGAGGTAGAGATAGTCGTCACTGTCAAACGGGCACGTTTGAGTGCTGTCGGTTTCCTTGATCTCATCTCCGCCTCGAATCGTCCAGCATCGCCCCCCGGCCCGATCAAGGGCTTCCAGGATTGTGCAAGAATAGCCTGCCTTAGACAGCTCATAGGCTGCGGTCATGCCTGCAATCCCGGCTCCTAAAATGATCACGCTGGAGCCGTCTCCCGACCCAACGGGCAAGTTAGGTCGCTCACTGCCAGTTGCTTCCACATGAAGCAATCCCATCGCTTTCATGGTGGCAAGGGTGGCAGCAACGCCGCCTGCCCTCCCCACAAATTTGAGAAATGTGCTGCGTTTCATACATCCTCTCGATAAAATCGCGCTGCGATCGGTGCCAACGTGGGTTAGCGCACTAAGATCCGAGACTAACGTGCCAAATCCAAAGCAAATCAGCCTGCTCAAAGGGCTTGCCGCCCAGACTATTGATATAGCGCCTCAACCGAGGGCAAAATGTAGCGTTTGTTGCGATTTTGAAAGAACTAGCGGGTAATTGAAACGATTTGAAATGTCTCTCTAGAAGGGAATTCGAAAGGTTCGCCCACCCGTCGTCCCTTCTTCGATGACCAAAACCAGATTTTGAGAACCTGAATCTTTCCAACGCTGCCCTAAGACAAAGAGTTGTCCTGTGAGGCGATCGCCCCCTTCAACCACAGGCTCGCTGGAGTTGCCAAATGAAATTCGCGAGGTGATGGGTTGTCCCCACTCGGTTTCAATGCGAGCCGCATAAACCGGCACAAATGCAAAGGTGCGATCGCTCTGGTTCTCAATGACTACATTGGCAACAAAGGTGCCACTCGTATTGACATGGGCTCCATCTAAACGCACCGACACATCATCGAGGTTCTGAGCAGCCAGCAACGGCACCGCACCGGATGTCGACGACCCTGTCGGTGATGGGGGTGGCTGAGAAACGCGAGGACTTGAACGCTCAACGGGTTGAGGCGATCGCTGAGGTGATGTCTGAGAGGGCGATCGCTGCGCAGGTGGCCGGATCGCATTCGATGATGGCGATGTCGGCAGCGAACTGACAATCTGTTCGGGGGAAGGAGATTGCGGAGAAGCATTAGAACCTTGAATCGAGCCAGACTGTTGCCCTTGAGCAATGATGCGGTTCACTCCTTCAATACGAGCCTGATAGTCTTGCAGCCTTTCTGCTGCGATGTCGTATGCCAATGATGAGGAGGGAATCGCTTTTACCTTCAGCCGAGCATCTTCCCAGAATCGTTTAGCATCAACCTTATCTTGAATGGTCGTCGCAGTTTCTAGGCTCTCTTCAGCAGCTTGTGCGAGCGCTTCAGCTTCACTGAGGAGGGCAGCATAAGGCCCCTCTGCTTCGATACGGTTTTCAAGATCAGTCAACTCCCTCCGATAACTCGTCAATGATTCTTCAACTTGAGGATAAATATTGGCATCACTCGGAATCGCGACAAGATAGTCAATCGCAGTTTGCAGGCGATCGCGCGCAGCGGTTAATTCTTTGAGAGTCTCAGCCCCTTCAGCGTCTGCTAAGGCAGACTTAGCGCGGTCAACTGCCTCCTCATAGGAGGTCACAAGAGTTTCTTGATTCAGACAGTTTCCAGATATCCAGCACCACGAGTCATTCTGAGCTGTTTGAACTCCAGCCAGCCCTGCGGCAAGTAAACTGACTGCCGTTAAACTGAGCGCCGCGTACTTCCAGCGGGGCTGTTCGAAATGCACCAAATACCGAAACGCCGTCGTCAGCAACCGTTGCCCCTTTTGTAGAGGTGACCAGTCTTGAAGACTCAATAGGGATGCATCATTAGAGGTCGCTGCAATCGGCGATTCTAAAATGGTCTGCGGAACAGTCTCATGAACGTGATTAGAGAAAGCTTTATCTGATGCCCATTCAACCTGGGTGCCAACAGGCGGGGGAGATGAGGGAGATGAATTGTGGCGAGATTCATTGGCATCCGGCGTTTTCAGAGCATTCACAGCCCGAGAAACGGATTGCCGTAATGACGGCTGCGCAAAGGAATCTAGACGGGCACCTTGGGGCGAAAGTTCAAGCTGCTGAAGGTCTGCCAAAACAGCTCGCGCCGAGGGGTATCGATCCTGTGGCTCCTTAGCCATCATCTTGTTTAGGATTTGGACGAGGCGACTGTCAATGCTAATTCGTTCTTGCCATATCCATTTCAGCGTAGACGGGTTAATTAGCTGGTTTGGTTTTCGTCCCGTTAACAAGACCACGGCGCTGACCCCAAGAGCGTACAAGTCACTTCGGGGCGAACATTGACCCGTGTAAATTTGCTCGTAAGGGGCATAACCATATTTGCCCACTAACACCGAGGCGTCCATCGAGCTCTCGTCCTCAGGGGAATCAGCCCCCTGTCCGCTATCGCTTTTCGTTGGCTTAACCACCCCAAAGTCAATTAAGACTGGAAAGTCTTTGCCTTTGGGCAGCATGACGTTGTCTGGCGAGATATCTCGATGAATGATGTTCTGGTCGTGGATATAGCCCACAACCGGCAGCAAATCTTTCAGCCAGCGAATTACTTCGGCTTCGGTGAAGGTTTTGCCATATTGCTTGCGCTCTTGGAGAATTTGCCAATAGGTTTTGCCATCAACATATTCTTGGACGATGAACAATCGCCCTCTGTCTTGAAACCATGCCAGGAATTTGGGAATCTGAGGATGATCAAGTTTGTGAAGAATCTTGGCTTCACGCCGGAAAAGCTCGCTAAGCTTCTGCGTTACCGTCGCATCATTGCTGTCGCCTGGCGCGAATTCTTTGAGAACACACGACTCACCAAAACGGCGCTCATCCTGAACGAGATACGTGCGCCCAAATCCACCCTGCCCAAGTAACCGCTGAATTTGATAGCGGTTATCAATCAATTTTTTAGGAGATTTCTCCACTGATGCTGTCACCCTCTGATCATCCTTTGTTTAAAGGTCAAGAGACGCGGTGGCAGGTACACCCTTTCCAGGACTTGTCGAACACTAGATCGTGATCTTCTTACGGTTTGCCTGGACTCTACTAGGACCCTTAGCCATCATCATAGCCAACGAGTCAGAGCACCCCTGGGCAAAGCCTGGCTTCTTTATAAAATTTTCGTACGGGTTTATCTTACATCAGGACTACACCAAACGATGTAGCGAATTTTCTCGGAAGGTATCTTAATTCGCGCTGATAGTCGTCAAATTTCGTCTCATTCCGAGTTTGCCTTAGATTGCTGGAACATTCGCGCTGCAAGATTCATCAAACACATTTACTAACTTGCTAGGCATTTACGAAATTAGAGAACTTCAGACTGTTTTCACATACAGACAGGCTGATTTAGTTGCGTTTGTGGTTAACGCCTTAAAACCACAAACCAGAACCGTAGTGTGAGCAAACTAGATGGATGGGGGGGGTGCTAAATATGAAATCTGATAGGTCGCCCAATATTATGCTCACAGCGATCGCGCTAACAGGTGCGCTCTGCTTGCTGGCGGCAACTCAACAGCCAGCGTTTATGACAGACGCACCTCGGGTGATGCACATTACCCCTAAGGTTGACCAGAGAGCAGATGATATTGCCAATCGCCGTCATTATCGGCATCTGTTGAGCTGGTTCATGACCCTGCGGCGGGATGCTCCTAATCAGCCTCCCTTTGCCTATCGGCGATCGCCTGAAGTACCTAACCGATAAAGTTGGCGGGCATTTCGCTGCAAAATGGCGATCGCAATATCGTCTGCCTCTTGAGCTGTCAAATCGCGATCGCCAATGGCCTGATCAAGCACCTGCCCGAGTGCCGTTCGTCCCCATTTTGCTCCGAGATAAAACAAATCGGGAATCATGTGAGCATCCGACGAATACATGATTTTGCTGGTTGGACTAAGCTCCAGCAGCATCGAAATTGCCTGTCTCATGCCGACAACGCTCAAGAAGGGAATCGCTAAACCAAAATCGACATACACATTGGGATAAACCGATGCCAAATAAGCTGCCTCTCGCGTGAATGGATACGCAGCATGGAGTAAAACGATCGGAACCTGTCGGTATTCTGGGATTTCTAATAAAAGCCTTAAGTGCAAAGGATTGGCAAGACGTAAATCAAGATCGGGGTCACCAAATCCTGTATGAAACTGAATGGGAAGTTGATAGGTTGCTGCAATGTCGAACGCGTGCAGGAGCAGAAAATCAATCAGGACTTTGTCAGTGAGACGGATGCGAGTCTCTTGTCGCTCCTGTTTAAGTTTGAGCGCATAAAAGCTCTCTTCTGCCAACTCTGTTGAGATCAACTGCACATCTAGTCCGACTCGATATGCAGCAATGCTTTTAAAGCCGACCACCCCCTTCGGAGGCGGGTCAAGTTCGCTGCGAAACCATTCTAGAAACACGTCAAATCGACTCGATTCGTGAATTAGATGCTCAGCTAGATACTCTAACCGCAACAGTCGCGTGGTTGAAACGAATTGCTGATGCCATTCCACGGGTAAGACCGTCTCTGGTAAAAACCCATCATCGAGAACCAGCTCATCTAGATTGGATGCAGCAAAACATCGAGCAGTTAACGCGTCCCATCCCAATTCAGTTCGACGCCTTAAAATTGCCTCCTCTGAAGGATCACATCCTAATAGATCAGCCATATCCCCTAGACTGCGATGATAGCAAAGGGAATGCCGGGCATGATGATGAATCGTCTGGGGGTCACATCCTTCGGTAAAAGCAGACGGATAGGGCATCTCAGCCGCCACATCGGGTTTGAGTACATTATGAGCATGCTGGTCAATTACAGGAATTTGCCAGAGATCCATCATGGGTGTCCCTTATCCCTCATCGTCATGCTAAGAGCTTAGCAGCGTACAGACCCACGTCGCAGGGGTTTCTGTCAATTCCTTTGTGCTGTTAGATACTGAAGAATGATGGAGACATACAGTCACTATGCCCAAACCCACATCAGATTTAGAGCTAAAGCACCGATTGCGATCGCACTTAGAGCAGATCGGGCGAGAACGCAATCCATATATGGCATCTGAGGGGCATTTTTATGTCCGCGAATACGTGCGTACAGAACTAGCTCAGTGGGGTGAGATTGAAGTCCACGAATTTCAGGTACAAGGGCAACCC
>DBGGTD010000625.1:0-3629 GCA_051162585.1 Elainellaceae cyanobacterium | reverse complement strand
CGGTTACTCTTCGAGAAGCCGCAAGCGTCTATAACCGACAGGCTTCTTTTCAAAAATCCTCTAAGAGTATCTGGAGAGTCTCCGAGCCTCTTTAGAACACATCTCTGAGAGTATCGAGAGAGCCTCTGAGGCTGTTTAAAGAGTCTCTAAGAGTATCTGGAGAGTCTCTGAGCCTGTTTAAAGAGTCTCTAAGTTCGTCGAGAGAGACTCTGAGCCTGTTTAAAGAGGGTTCGAGCGTGTCTGGAGAGTCTCCGAACCTCTTTAAAGAGTCTCTGAGCGTGTCAAGAGAGTCTCTAAGCCTGTTTAAGGAGTGTTTGAGAGTTGATTGACTGACAAATCCTTAGTGTCTGGCGGTTAATACCAATTCTTCAAATTGACTACGCATAAATGCTGCGGTAGGGGCGTTTCGCGAAGCGCCCCTACGGAGTTTATCTGGAGCCCTAATTTTGGGGATTGGTATAAAACCGCTGCTACACAAGCAAAACCCGCGTAGGCGGGTTTCTGTAGTCGGCGCTAGCGAAGCCATGCCGAAGGCTATAGGCCGACTTTATAAGTGTAATCGCGGCTACCCTGCGGGACGCTTCGTGAACAGCCGCCAGCGTTCAGAGTTTTGTCAGTCAATCAGCTCCGAACCTCACTAGAGAAACTTGAGGAGCGATCGCGCTGTCGCTATGCCTCATTGCCTCTCTGACTGCTGCTGATAGGCCAAATAGGTTGCTTCTAGGAAAACTTCTGGAGGAGGGTCTTCAAGGTCGTCATTGAGATGCAGAGCGGCTTTGACTTGTTGAGCCAATTCTGCACTTACCTGCTGCCTAGCGTGGGGTTTCATGTCAATCCGTCGCTGTAAAAATTCTCGGATGATGGCAAAGTCTTCGGGCAAAAGCTGAGACAGGTGAGTGGTTTGCTGAAGCTTTCTCGCCAGAGCATGAGAGTCTTCTAACACGGCAAAATCAGCAGGGGCGATCGCCCGGTTTTCTTGAATGACGATGGTGCCCGCGACAATGTCGCCAATGCGCTTTTCTTGCCGATTAAAGAAGATGAGAAATGCCCCAATGTAGAAGGGCGGAAACTCATCGATGGGGCGCAGGAGCGATCGCAGCGTGGCTTGAAAGATGCCAATCGGTCGTCCGTCGTCTCGAACCACCCGAATTTTAGCGAGTCGCTTTCCAGGCGTTTGCCCTCGCCAGATTGTTTCAAAGACCCCATAGTATCCAACGTAGATGACAAAGCTAATCAAAATCAGCAACGCCGAAAACCACAGTTCGATTGCGTCTGTATTGCCTACCCAGTCAAAGAGGATCTCAGTCAGCCAGTCTGCTCGCGAAAGCAGCGCCAGCAGAATGCTAATGGTCAAACTCCAGAGCGCATAGTCAATCACAGCCGCTAAGCTTCGATTGCCCAGCCCTGCCAGGGTAAACTCTAGCTCAACGCTTTCTGGCGTTTGCACCGTGAAATGATTTAGGAATTGCATGACGAAACTACAGCGAGTGGTACGTAGCACATGGGCAACAGGGATGCATTGCTAGGGTATTTCTGACGACGAATCGTTTGGAGAAACTAGAGCCGCGTGACGCAAGCGCAGGCCCAATCCTTCGCGGCGGCTCCGGACATCGCAATACAGAACCGCCTTGGTTGCTTGCCAGATGGGCATGATCAAGGTGCTCACCAGAAGAAACATCACGATACCACCCAGCAGAGTCAGCAACAGCAGCGCAATGATAGTAGCGGTGCTGAATGATCCTTCAATTCCCGAAACCACGAAGGGAAAAAACAGGAGAAAAAGGATAATCACCGGAAGCAGTGCCAAGAGATAAAGCGGCAGCGTAATCAGGGTGACGATGCTGATGATGATGAGAACGCGAACGGCCAAGCCGCTGGTGAGCTGCCAACTGCGCCCGATGTTGTCAATGATGTCGGTTTGCCCATCGATGGCAAGCGGCAGTGCAGGAATGAACAGTCGTGACCAAAACCACAAATACGCGATGTAGAAGATCACGTTAATCATCAGCCGCACTACGACAAAGAGGCCGCTATCGCCGATCGTCGTGTCGATAATCGCTAAGAATGGCAGCGTCACCACCACAAACTGCACCACGCTCAGCCCAATATTGATGCCAAGCAGGATAAGACCCACAATGATTTGCAGCCCGAAGAACAGCCATAAGTGGGGACGAACCCGCCGTTCTGACTCCCTCAGCGGCTCTGGCTGGCTTAGCATCTCTTGAAAAGAATGCCGCGCGATCGCAGCACTCAGCATTTGAAACTTTGCCCATCCATAAATCGGAATGAGTGACCACAGATGGGCCCGTAGCGAAAGACTCAGGTAGGCTTTGAGGTGCGATCGGTACAGACTCAATCCGGCGTTGACAACGTTTCCAACGCCGAGCGGTCGGATGATGGATCGAGTACTGGATGGATGATCACGGTTTCTAGATGGATAAGAGCCTGACATCTTAACTTGCCTCACCGGAAGGTGTTTAGATGGCGCATCAAATTAATGCCATCTTAAGTTACCTTAGGCAAAGCCGTTATTGAGATCTTGTTGCTGTCGTAATTCCTATGAATATTCAACGCTGGATAGGACGGCGAGAATCAAGCTGGAAGCGATTAGATACGCTGTTGACCAACGTTGAGACGCTTGGCTTAAAATCTCTTCAGGCTCAAGAAATTCGAGAATTGTCGAGTCTTTATCGATCGGTGTCAGCCGATTTAGCGCGTGCCCGCACTCATCAACTCGGTGAGGCCGTCATCCAAGACTTGCAGGCGTTGACGTCTCGTGCCTATAACCAGATTTATCAGGGGTCGCAACAGCAAAATTGGCAAGCGGTATCGACGTTTTATCGCCGGGGATTTCCGGCAACGGTGCAAAAAACCTGGGCATATACGGCGATCGCCACGTCTATCTTCTTGCTAGGAGCGCTAATTGCGTGGTGGTTTTCGTGGCGAGATCCCTCGTTTTTAGCGTTAATTGCCCCGCCAGACCTGATCGAAATGGTGCGCGATCGCGGTGAGTTGTGGATGGGGTCAATCTTGGGCACCGAACCCAGAGCTTCGTCTGAAATCATGACCAACAATCTGCGAGTCTCGTTTAACGTGATTGCCGGGGGCATCACAGCAGGCATCTTCACAGTCTATGTGCTGTTTCTCAATGGCATTCTCATCGGGGCGATCGCCACTCTGGTCGGTCAAAACAATTTGGCATATCCGTTTTGGGCGTTTGTGTGCCCGCATGGGTCGCTGGAGTTGCCCGCCATTTACTTAGCCGGGGGGGCAGGGTTGCTGATTGCCAGAGCGCTGCTGTTTCCAGGTCGGTTTCGCCGCGTCGATGCGCTGAAGTTCTATGGCAGGCAGGCAGGCGAGCTGATCTATGGCATTATCCCAATGCTGGCGATCGCAGGCGTGATTGAAGGCTTTTTCTCTCCGAGTCCTGCAATTCCAGATTCTTTGAAATATTTGACAGGGCTGCTATTGTTTGCGCTCTTAATCACCTACTGCCTGCGGCGTCAGTCTTTTTCCCAATCATCATGACCCATCGTGATTAACTCAAGCGCATGCCGCTCTATAAAATCTTCTAAATTCGTAGATGTCGATGTGCCCACAGAGCCGCCTGAGTGCGATCGCGTACGTCT
>DBGGTD010000624.1:0-8575 GCA_051162585.1 Elainellaceae cyanobacterium | reverse complement strand
AACCCTCAACAACGTCGACAAATTTTAGAAGCAGCTTTGTTAGAATGGTTAGCAACCTCTTTTCAGCGCCCAATTTCTGAATTCAGCACTCAGGACCCACTAACCGCATATCTTGATTCCCTCATGGTGTTCACCTTGAGAGCTCATCTTGAGCAACATCTACAGATTCAAATTCCTATCAAACAGTTTTTGAACAGTAGTAGCTTGACTCAACTCGTTGAATTTGCTTTAAATCAGCTACTGTTTGTAGACCTTGTTGAAACTGGGGTCGTCTCATCTGACAAGCTAGATGGTGAAAACGCAATATCCAGAGAAAAACTGCGTTTTTGAACAGATTTTTCAGTCATACCTTGTCCATATTTGCTACTGACTGCGGCTTTGCCTATGGGAGTAATCAGTTCTTTACTCCCATAGGCAAAGCGCAAAAGTGATCCTCCTTATCACATGCGAGTGTGTTCGAGATGAAGGCTCAGATAAGTACAGCTAAGCGCAAACTCAGCATCTGTCTCTTGCTCGCTACATCTGTCTGGAGTGTGTGGTTAACCCTGTTAGGGCCGATTTCTGCCGTCAACATCTTGCAGACTTACTGGCCAGTAACGCTGACGATGATGTTTGGCTCTATGGTGGCGGGGGGCACCAGCATGGGCGGTGGGGCTGTCGCCTTTCCTGTCTTGACAAAACTCATGGAGGTGCCGCCCCATGAGGCTAAGGTATTTGCCCTCGCTATTCAAAGTGTAGGCATGACCACCGCTACCCTTACCCTTATTGCCATGAAAACCGAGATGGACTGGCGGCTCATTCGATGGACTAGCAGCGGCGGCTTGATAGGCATTGCAGTGGGTGTGCTGTTGCTGGAACCGCTGCTGCCTCCTGAGTTAATTCGGCTGTCGTTCACGATGATGACAAGCAGTTTTGCCTTGGTGATGATCTACACCCTGATGCGAGGTACCGAAAGATGTATCCTATATCCCTTTTGGGGTCATCAAGAAAGAGCCATTTGGTTGGCGACGGGCTGCGCTGGTGGCATTATTAGTGGGCTCGTGGGTTCGGGGATTGATATTTTTGCCTTCTCGGTGATGGTGCTGCTCTTTCGCATGTGTGAGAGCAGCAGCACACCTATTTCCGTTGTTTTGATGGCGATCAACGCGATCGCCGGATTTGCCCTGCACGGCCTATTCCTTAACGATTTTGTTTTTCCCGTCCGGGAATATTGGCTAGCCTCGGTGCCCATTGTGGTGGTGGGAGCTCCCATCGGCGCGATTTTGTGCAGCCATGCCCAACGTAATCATATTGCGATTGTCCTGCTAGGGTTGATTTTGACGGAGCTAGTCAGCTCTCTTTTGCTCATTCCACTTAACTGGGATAGTATCCTGCTTTCTATCTGCGTTCTTGCCGGCTTTTTTAGTTTTTATATCTGGATTGCCCGCGCAAAAGTCAAATAATAGTTAAACCTAGCTTTCTGACATATGTCTCTGCTAACAGGTTTGTGCAGTAAATATCGCAGGAAATGCTGAGATAGTATTGACAACGAGTCTCAATAAGACAAAAATACTGAAAAGTGCGATCACATGACTAGCGTGACGTTCGATAATAAACTTTAAGGGCTAATCCTGATGTCCAGCCGTCACAAAATCTCTCTCGCCTACAGCGATCTTCAAGACATGCTAGCGGAGTCGCCGCAAAAGGTAAGTCAGCCGGAGACAGAGGCGAACTATCGGGCCAAAGGGCATGAAGTCTCGTTGGAACTGCATAAGTCCTTTGGGACGTGGTCCAACCGCTCAGTTCATCTTAGGGATGACCTTGATCTGACAGTAACTGAATGGGATTTACAAGAGAATCTTCAGCTTACTGTTGATACTCAGATGCAGCCGTTATTTGGGATTAGCTTCTGTATTACAGGCGGATTTCTCACTCAAGTGTCTGGCACAACAGCAGAGCTGATGACGCATTCTCAGGAGGTTCAAGTAGGGTTTTTTCAAGGGGAAGTCAAAACCACTTCAGAGATAGCGGCTGGGCAAAAGGTTGCACTCATACAGTTGGGAGTCAATCCACGTTTACTGAAAACATTGATGAAGGAAGCCCCTGATGATACAAGAAAATCCTTTTTGACCCAGCTCTTTCCCAGTAATCAAGGGGGATTTCAATGGGAAACCCGAGACATTACCCCGGCCATGACGATCGCCCTGCATCAGATTCTTCACTGCCCTTATCATGGTTTGACGAAACGAATTTATCTAGAAAGCAAGGCGCTAGAGCTGATTGCGCTACAGCTCAATCAACTCAGTGAAAACCGACCATCCCTATCGCCTGCTTCGGGCCTTAAGCCTGATGATGTGGCTCGCGTTCACCTGGCTAGAGATATTCTCATTGGCAATTTAGAGAATCCGCCTTCTTTAGTGGCATTAGCCAAGCAGTCTGGCATCAATACACTTAAGTTAAAGCAAGGATTCCGCCAGGTTTTCCAGACCACGGTATTTGGTTACCTGCACGCCCATCGCATGGAAGCAGCGAGACAGTTGTTGGAACTCAGTGATTTGAGCGTGACTCAAGTCGCCCAAGTGGTTGGATACGCCCACCCAGGTAAGTTTGCAGCGGCCTTTAAGAAAAAGTTCGGAATTACCCCAAAAGCGCTTAAATCCCGCTGAGCAGGGTTTTCAAAATACTCAAAATACCTGTAGGGCCAAAGAAAATACCGTTTGGAGCTGTAATTGATATCAATTCTCATCTAATCTACCTCAATAACCCTCGGTGGCGAGGTTCAGTATTTGAGGGATGGTGTGGTGAGAGAGCGATTATTGGGTGGTTGGCGTGGGATGTCTGCAACAGTAGCGATCGCAGTGGCGATTGCCCCACCTGTCTTTGCTCAAGCAGCAGGAGATGGGGCATTTCAGCAAGCGCAAGCAGTCATTACCCAAATTACAGAAGTCCAGCTAAATACCACCGAAACCGGATTGGACGTTGTCTTGAGCACCGTTGATGGAGCGCTGGCAGTGCCGCCGACTTCGGTGCTGGGCAATGCCCTAATTGTAGATATTCCTAATGCAACGCTAAATTTGCCAGATGAGGAAGAGTTTCAGGCTGCCGACCCCATTGCCGGGATTGCGCTGATCACGGTTTCTAGCTTACCTGACAACCGTGTTCGGGTTGCCATCACTGGTTCAGAAGCCGCTCCCATCGCCACTGTCAGGGCTGATACGCGAGGGTTGGTCTTAGCCATCGTTCCGGATGCTGAATCCGCTGCAGAAACGACAGAACCCCCCGCAACTGACGAAGAGGCTGTTCGCATTATCGTCACGGCTGAGAAAACGCCAGAGGATCTTCAAGACGTCCCGATTAGCGTCACAGCCATTACAGAGCAAGAAATTGAGGATGCCGACATTACGTCTTTGGAAGAGGTTGCTCGCAACACGCCCAACTTTTCTTTCTTTCCCAGTGGCGATCGCTCCTTTGGTCTGTACAGTATTCGCGGGTTGTCTAATTCCTCTGTCATCGCGAACCGAGATCCGGTTGATTTCTATATCGATGGGGTACCTTACAGTTTTTCGGCCTTCTTGGATGTAGATCTCCCCGATTTAGAACGGGTTGAGGTATTGCGAGGTCCCCAAAACGTTTTATATGGCCGCAACTCTCTGGCCGGTGTCGTGAATCTCATTACCCGCAGGCCGACAAACGAATTTGAATTTAGTGGCATTGCTGGCTACGGCAACTTCAACGATCTGGATCTGAGAGCCAGCATTAGTGGACCTCTGATTGAAGACAACCTGTTCTTTCGGTTATCGGGTAGCTATGGCTCACGTGATGGGTATGTACGCAACACGCTCTTGGATGAGGGGGTTAATGAACAATCTGGCGGTACCGGACGGGCTCGGCTGCTATGGACTCCTTCGGAAGCCTGGGAAATTGCCCTGAATGCCTCTTTTGACGATTACCAAGATGGTGCTAGCTCTTACGTTCCCCTCAGTCAATCTGATCCGTTTGAAGCAGAGCAAAATCTTGATGGCTTTAACGAACTAACAGTCAATGCTCAGTCACTCCGGATCGCGTACATCCACCCTGACTTTCGCGCCACCTCGATTACGTCTCGCCGTCACTCCCGCAATGATTTTGAATATGACGGTGACTATACGGCCGCCGATGCCGTAGTGCGCTTGACTGACGAGCTTAGTGCCAGAGTCTTCAGTCAAGAATTGCGCTTTCAGTCTCCCGAAACAGCAAACCGTTTTGAGTGGTTAGTGGGTGCTTATTATGAATCTAATCAACTCGACTCAAGGGATAATGGCTTTCGATATGGGGCTGATGCCGCTACGGTGTTGGGGTTGCCGTTTCCGGAGGGGACGCTTAATATCACCAACAGCGAAGTCAACAGCGATGCATTTGCGATCTTTGGGCAGGTAAGCTACCGACCCATTAATGCGCTGACGCTGACGACTGGTCTACGGTATGAATCGACCACCAGTACGCTGGAAAATTTTGAGCGCACCATTCGCATTCCCGGTTTACCAGACTTAACACTGCTGCCCCTCAGCGATATTGAACAAAATGGCGATGTTCTGCTGCCCCGCTTTGTGGCGGAGTATCGTTTCACGCCCAACCTGATGGCCTATGGCAGCATCACCCGCGGCTATCGACCGCCTGGCGCTAATTTTGGCCCTGGTAGTGAAGAAACCGCGACCTATGAAGCTGAGCGCTCTTGGAATTACGAAGTGGGTTTGAAGTTGTCATGGCTGGGCGATCGCCTCGCCGTGAATCTGGCGGCCTTTCACAACCCCGTTGAAGATTTTCAGGTGCTTTTATTCGATGAGATTGGGGGATCGTTTACCGATAATGCTGATGTCAGCATCACCGGCTTTGAACTAGAAGCCAGGGCAACGCCCCTGACGGGCCTGGATATCATTGCTGGCTTTGGCTTTATCGATGCTGAATTCACTGATTTTACGAACCCCTTTACCGGTGTCGATGCCAGTAGCAATCAACTGACGTTTGCCCCTAGCATTTCCTACAATCTGGCCGTGCAATATCGCGATCCTATCGGCATCTTTGTACGGATTGAACTGCAGGGACTAGGCGAAACTTTTTTTGATGATGCCAATACGCTTAAACAAGATCCCTATGCCATTGTGAATGCTCGTTTAGGCTACGAGGCCGAAGATTTTGGCGTCTATCTATTTGCCAATAATCTTTTCGACACTGAGTACATTAACCAAGCGTTTTCTCTACCTCCGATTGGCACCATTGCTTCCTATGGGGCTCCGGCGACCTATGGCATCCAATTCAGAACCAGATTTTGAGCGTGGGGATATGAGCATCAGACAGCGGCTATCAAACGGGTTTAGAGCGCTGCATCGTTGGCTGGGGCTGGGGGTGGTGATTTTGACTGTGGTTTGGGTCGTGGAGGCGATCGCACTGCCACCGATATTGGGAGCGGGTTCGCCAACGATTGATAACCGCTTGCCTATGTCCACTGTTGCCGATGAGGTTCCAACGTTCTCCCTACAGCAAGCAACACAAGTCTTGCTAAATCACCACCTTGAGGGGATTGACTCGGTCAACAAAATTGATGCAATTACCTATTTCCCAAATCAGAATATTTATCAGTTCAAGAATCAGACGCGATATTTTGAGGGATATATCAACGCCCAAACTGGAGAATTGCTGAAATACGGCTTTAATGCCGAGGATTTTTTAGCGCAGCAAGGTTTTCTTAAATGGCTACATCCCTGGCTGGGGAGTCTGGTTCAATCGATTTCGTTCCTATTAACGCTGATATTACTGATCAGTGGTTTTTATCTTTTTCTGACTCCATTCCGGACGAAGAAGGCTCGCCGCAACAAGCCGTAAGTCTCTTGTCATTTTGCTAAGCTAGCGCTATTCATTAGGAATTATTCTCATTACTAACTGATTGGATATCGCTTCATCATTGTTGTCGTCCCTTTAGAAATCATGACTCAACCAGCCTTTGCCAAGTCGCCAACTGGAATTTGGGACATCGTGGCTCCAGTCAAGGGTCGCATCGCCGGAGCGATCGCCCTCTCTGCTCTCAGCGCCATCACCAGTCTTGGCTCACTGCTAGCGGTTCCCCCCATTGCGGCAGAGTTGTTATCAGAGTCGCCCGATGCCGCCGTCATCTGGCGCTGGCTGGCGATCGCGGTAGGACTGGTGGCGATCGCTTTCACCTCACGGGTGCTGGCCTTTAACGTCTCCCACCTGGCGGCCTTTAAGTTGGAAGTGATCTTGCGAACTGCCCTGACGGAGCATCTCGCTCAGGTTCCGTTGGGCTATGTGGTGACCACCGGCTCTGGCGCGATCAAAAAATGGGTGCAAGACGACGTGCAATCGCTCCATGCGTTTGTAGCCGATAGTACGCCTCTAATTGGGCAAGCCTACACGATCCCGGTGCTGTCCTTAGTGGCTATGTTCGTGGCTGACTGGCGACTAGGACTCGTGACGCTAGCAGTACTGCCCGTAGGCATGATTTTTGTTCAACTCGCGCTACGGGATTACGCTGAACAGCGCGATGCCTACGATCGCGCCAACGAGCAAATTAACGGTGTCATCATTGAGTTTGTGCAAGGCATGCAGGTCGTGCGCACCTTCGACGACGGCAGCAGTTCGTTTGCCCGATTTCAGAAGTCCCTTGATACCTTCACGCAAAAGTCGCGGGACTGGAACGCTAAAACCCAGCTTTCGGGCCGTTTAGGCACCTTACTGTTTGAACCGCTGCCCACGCTGATGATAGTCTCCGCCGTTGGGGCCTGGCTGATGATGCAAGGTACGTTAACCTTTCCCCGCTTGCTGGTATTTCTCTTGCTCGCCCCGCGCCTGTGTGGAGCGTTTAAACCCATCTTCACGCTGTCCTATTTCATCAATCAGGCCCATGCTGGAGCGTTGCGGATTAGTTCAGTCCTGGCCGAACCCGCACTCCCCCAACCGGAACACCCCGCGCAGCCCTACGACGCCTC
The DNA here is from genome assembly GCA_051162585.1 of Elainellaceae cyanobacterium. GTDB lineage: Bacteria > Cyanobacteriota > Cyanobacteriia > CAZCXK01 > CAZCXK01 > DBGGTD01. The sequence continues at coordinate 1,616 of DBGGTD010000624.1, read as the reverse complement.
GATTACCTTGGACAACGTCACCTTTTTCTATGGGGAAGGGCGTCCGGCGTTGCAAAACGTGTCGCTGACGATGCCAACTGGCACCGTCACTGCGCTGGTCGGCCCATCCGGTGCGGGTAAAACGACCCTTGCTCAACTGATTCCCCGCTTTTGGGACGTGATGGACGGGGCGATTAAAATTGGTGGCGTTGATGTCCGGCAAATGACCTCGGAGACACTGATGTCCTGGGTGTCGTTTGTCTTTCAAGACACCTTTTTGCTGCACGACACGATTCGCGACAATATCAAGCTGGGTCGGCCCAATGCCACGGATGCGGAGGTGAAAGCAGCAGCCCGCGCCGCCCAGATTCACAACTTTATCCTGACGCTGCCGCACGGCTATGACACCATCGTGGGGGAGCGGGGCGCGCGGCTTTCCGGTGGACAGCGCCAGCGAATCACTATTGCCCGCGCCATTCTGCAAGACAATCCCATCGTGGTGCTAGACGAAGCCACTGCCTTTGCTGACCCAGAAAACGCAGCGCTCATTCAAGCGGCGATCGCCGCCCTCACCCAGGGCAAAACCCTGATTGTGATCGCCCATCGCCTTCCTTCCATCGTGAACGCCGATCAAATTGCGGTGCTCGACCAGGGACGATTAGCAGAACTGGGCAAGCATGATGAATTAGTGGCTGCTGACGGTGTGTATGCCCGACTCTGGTCGCGTTATCAGCAAGCGCAAGATTGGGAATTAAGCGTTCACTCCCGAAGATCAGCAGCCGTTGCCAACCCAACTTGAGTTTCAGAAATCACGTATTATCTCTAATTCAACAGCCATGGCTAGTTCTCAACTCGAGCCCACCCATCAACTAACTGGGGTTGCCGAAACCCTAATGATTACCCTCTATGCGCGAGCGATCGAAACTGAACGAGACGATAGTTTCTTTAAGGATCAAAAAGCGGTCGCAATCGCCCAAAGCACCGACTATGATTTTGAAAAATACGCGAAGGGTTGGTCTTCTCAACTCGGTGTCGTCATTCGCGTTCAAGAATATGACCGCATCGTCAAAAACTTTCTGGAAACGCACCCTGATGCCATTGTGATTAACCTCGGCTGCGGACTCTGCACGCGATTCACACGGGTCGATAATGGTCGGGTGCGCTGGTATGAAGTGGATTTTCCCGAAGTGATTGAGCTACGGCGCAAGTTTTTTGAAGAAAGCGATCGCTATCAGTTCATTGACAAATCTATTTTTGATTTCACCTGGATTGATGCCATTCAAAAAGCGCCTGATCACCCCCTGATGATCATCATGGAAGGCGTTTCTCCTTACTTGAGCGAAGAGGAAAATCGGGCGCTCATGTCTCAGATTAGCGATCGCCTCGCGCCAGTAGACTTTGTATTTGATGTCTTGAGTCGTAAATTAGCAAAAAGTTCTGAACGCCACGACACAGTTTCTAAAACGAATGCCGAATTTAAATCAGGCATTGACAGCGGTAAAGAGCTAGAAACCTGGGGGACGGGTATTACCCTCAAAACCGAAATTTACTATCTCAAGCAGTTTGCTGACCATCCTCAGCGCCTTCCCCTCTGGGCTAGATACCTAACCTTTGTCCTGGTTCCCCTGTTCAAAAAC
>DBGGTD010000623.1:0-7344 GCA_051162585.1 Elainellaceae cyanobacterium | reverse complement strand
CGTGGCTTAGCAAACTTGCCCACCACTGCAGATGCATTGCCGACTCTCAAAGAAGAATACATCGAAGACCTATTTAAGAAGACCGGCGTTCTGACTCCGGTTGAGCTTGAAAGCCGCTTTGAAGTGTATGCAGAGCAGTATATTCTTTCAATTGAGGTAGAAGCCAAGCTGGTCATCAGCATGGCAAAAACCATGATTTATCCAGCGGCTATTGAGTACCTATCAAAGCTCTCATCCACCATTGCTAGCTTGACAGGTCTAGGCATCGATTTTGAAAAGGAGAGCGCCCAAACAGTTGCGGATCTAGCCAGTTCTATGGTTGCAGCAACTAGTAAGTTAAGCACAGCACTCGACACGCATGACTTTGCGACGACAGAAGAAAAGATGCAATATTGCGCAAAAACAATTCGTCCATTGATGGAAGAGGTTCGCGGATTTGCTGATGCACTTGAAGGAGAGGTCGCAGATAGTTTCTGGCCCTTACCCACCTACCAAGAGATGTTATTCATCAAATAATATGGCCGTAAGCTCTCGCGTTAGGACCTTAAATGTGTGTAGAGCCCTGCGCGCGGGGCTCTACACACAAACCTAAGTCCGTAGGACTACCATTACTACTTGCTTACAATTGCTTCTAGCAATTCTCGGCTTTCGTCTGAGATTTTGCCATGCTTCAGCCATTCTTCTAACCCGTCCGGGCGCTTAACTTGGCTCAGCTTTTCTTGGAGTGCGCTAGCTTCAAGGACTTCTTGGTCTAGCAGCGTTTGGGCAATTTCTTCAAGAATATCTTTGTTCGCATCCAAGACCTTCAATGCCATATTATGCGCATTGTCGATGATCATTTTTACTTCTTGGTCGATTGTCTCAGTCACCTGAGGGCTAACCGAACGACGAGGACTGCTCATCCCAGGAATAAACTGCTGCTGAGGTTTGTCGAATGCAATTGGGCCAAGGGCGTCGCTCATGCCATAAATCGTGACACACCGCTCAGCCATATCGGTTGCTTTTTGGATATCATCGCTGGCTCCGGTTGAGACCTTGCCAAAGGTGATTTCTTCAGACGATCGCCCAGCCAGCATGATGGCGATTCGGCCTCGCAGCTCATCTTCGCCCACCAAAAAGCGATCTTCTTCAGGAAGTTGAAGCGTATATCCCAACGCACCTACACCGCGCGGCACAATTGAAATCTTCTCAACTCTACCGGCTCCAGGCATCAACGATCCCACAATGGCATGCCCCGTCTCATGATAGGCAACCGTGGTTTTTTCCATGTCGGTCAAGACGCGAGTCTTTTTCTCTAACCCGGCGATCACTCGCTCAACCGCTTCATTAAAGTCTGACATCTTCACCGCATCACCATCGCGGCGAGCAGCCAGAAGTGCGGCTTCGTTGACAAGGTTGGCTAGATCAGCCCCGGCAAATCCGGGAGTTCGAGCGGCGACTCTTTCTAAGTCAACATCTTCGGCCAGTTTCACATTTGGAACGTGAACTTCCAAAATGGCTTTACGACCAATCTTGTCAGGGCGATCAACCACAACCTGCCGATCAAATCGACCTGGACGCTGAAGTGCCGGATCAAGTACTTCGGGGCGGTTTGTCGCAGCCAAGATGATCACACCCGTGTTGGCATCAAAGCCATCCATTTCGTTGAGAAGCTGGTTGAGGGTCTGCTCTTGCTCGTTGACACCTCCACCACCAAAGGGGCTTTGTCCACCCCGAGATTTACCCAAGGCGTCTAGCTCATCGATAAAGACAATGCAAGGGGCTTGCTTTTTCGCTTGCTCAAACAAATCCCGAACGCGGGAGGCACCCACGCCGACAAACAGTTCGATAAATTCTGATCCTGAAATGCTGAAGAAAGGAACACTCGCTTCCCCCGCTACTGCTTTTGCCAGTAGTGTTTTACCAGTACCGGGAGGGCCGACTAGCAGCACACCTTTCGGGATCTTGGCACCCAGGCGAGTGTATTTGCGAGAGTCTCTGAGAAAGTCGACGACTTCTTGAAGCTCAGTCTTCGCTTCATCCACTCCCGCTACGTCTTCAAACTTAATTCCGGTGTCACCTTCTGAATAGGTGCGGGCTTTGCTCTTGCCTACACTCAAAGCAGCGGGTCCGCCGCCAGCACCCTGAGCACGACGCAAGATGAAGAGCCAAATTCCTAAGAAGATCAGGGGAAACAAGAGCCAATTAAGTAGCCCTACAAACCAATTGCCGTCACTAGATGGGATTGCAGAAAACTCAACATTATTCTCGCGCAGAAGCGTAGTCAAGTTTTGATCTGATGGGACGGGCACAGTTTGCAGCATTTGAGAGTCTTCGGATTCGGCACCCTCAACGTCAGATACGGCACTATCCTTAAGTTCGTAGCGAATGCGATCGTCGCTGATGATGGCTTCTTTGACCTTGTTGGACTCGACCTGCTCCAAAAACTCGCTATAGGGAACTTGCTGAGAATTGGCCCCAGGACGATTCGAACCGAAGAAATTTACTAACAGAAAAGCAGCGATTAAAAACAAAAAGCCACTACTAATCCACCGCGACCATTGATTTTGATTGTCGGGTTGATTGTTTTGGTTAGAGCGATCGCGCTGTTTACCAGCTTTAAATTGACTGTCTTTACCGATAGGCATAAGTAACGCTTAGAAATACAGGAGCTAAAACAACAACTGTGAGTAGTAAGAGCCTAAACCCCGTGACCGCAGCACTTAATTCAAATGATGGAATTAAGATATTGATGGCTTTGGTCACTATTCACGCTTATAGGTTCCCATATTCCAAGCGATTAGCCAGCTATCCTGAGATAGACTTTAAGCGATATGAAGCAAAATACTGGGGCGATCGCGCCTGATGATATCTATTAAAGATATATTAAAAATCTGCTACCAGAAAATCTGGCAACTATTCATCGTGGGTTTACAAAAAAGCAGCCCTTCGAGAGCTGCTATGTCGATGATAGGAATAGTATGTGCTTCCCCATTGATTCCTCATCTGCTCTTAGCCTTTCATCTCATCATCTAATCCATCATCCATCTGGAGACAGATAGAGAAATATTCTCTCAGAGGTTTTTAAGGAAATCGCTCGCAGTAATTTTTTGATATAGCCCAGCCGATTGGCATATCAGGTTACGCCAGACGGTCCTTACCAATCTTTTTACCTGAATTTTTTTTCAGCTCAGATTCATTAGATGAATGGAGTGGCCTGCGACGCTGAAAAGCATGAAGTTGCTTAGAGCCTTAAACCATGAGAACTAGCCAATCCAATCCAAGAGTTGTGATTGTCGGCGCTGGTTTCGGCGGAATGCAAGCGGCTCAGTCCCTCGTGGGCAGCGGCGCTGATGTATTGCTGATCGATCGTAACAACTACAACACCTTTGTACCGCTGCTCTATCAAGTGGCAGCAGCCCAGATTGAACCTGAAAAAATTGCCTATCCAGTGCGGACGATTCTGCGTCGAGCAACCAATATGCGCTTTTTGCAGGCCGATGTGAAGCGAGTTGATTTTACTCATCGCATCGTTGAAACCGATGATGCCGTGATTGCATATGACTATCTGGTGCTAGCAACCGGTAGTCAAACCCAGTTTCTCGGCGTCCCCGGAGCTGCCGAAAATGCCTTTTCGCTCAGGAACTTAGAGCAGGCAGTGGCTCTGCGCAACCACATTTTTCGCTGCTTTGAGCAAGCTGCACAAGACCCTGATCCAGTAAGGCGTCAACGGCTGCTGACGTTTGTCATCGTTGGGGGTGGTCCTACCGGCGTAGAGATGGCTGGGACGTTGGTTGAGCTGAAGCGAGCCCTCAGGCGAGACTACCCAGGGCTCGACCTGCGAGAAATGCAGATTGTCCTGGTGCAGTCGGGCGATCGCCTCCTAGCAAACTTACCTGATCGCCTGGGGCGCTACACAGCCCATAGACTGCGTCATCTGGGGGTGAAGGTCCACTTTCACACCAGGGTCAGCCGCGTTACCCCAGAAACCGTCGAGTTCCAGGTAGGCTCAGTCTTGCCATCAGGCACAACCGTTTGGGCGGCAGGCCTAGAAGCGGCTCCCCCTGAGACTACTGTCGTCACTCAAACGGTACGTAAGCAAAAGCTGAAGGTGCGGAAAACACTACAGCTGACTGACGATGCCCATGTCTACGCGATTGGGGATGTAGCCTATGCAGAGCAAAATGGTAAACCGCTCACTGGCGTTGCTCCCGAAGCTCTGCAGCAGGGTGTTGCCGTGGCCCGCAACCTGCGTCGACAAATTCGAGGGCAAGCACCAAAGCCGTTTCGCTACTTCAATAAAGGTCGGTTGGCGATTATTGGTGGCTACTCCGGCGTCGGCAAGATTGGCCCCTGGCTACTCACGGGCTTCTTGCCGTGGCTGCTGTGGCTGAGCGTGCACCTGGTGTATTTACCGGGGTTTCGCAATCGCTTGCTAGTGCTGCTGAGTTGGCTGCATGTCTATGGACTGGGCGATCGCCCCATTCGGCTTATCCTATCTGACGCTTCCTCGATCTCTCAGCGCCAAACTCCCGCAGTCCAACGCAGCCATTCTCTTAACGTAGCCAAGACTACAGGAACCCGTTAGTAGCCTCCCGTCGCCAACGTTAATTATTTAGTAAGACAGCCTTCTGCTATCTGCAATCCCAATCGGAGAAGACACCTATGAATGCTCAAAAATACGTTCCATTAGTTGCTAGGATCTTCCTAGCCGTGATCTTTATTCAAACCGGTATCGACAAAGTTGCTGACTTTGCAGGGACTCAACAGCAGATTGCCAGCGTGGGAATTCCGCTGGCTGCTTTGGTGGCCGTGTTTACGATCTTGTTTGAGATTGTTGGCGGAATATCCCTCGTTCTAGGGTACAAAGCCCGTATTGGTGCGGCGTTGCTGCTGCTGTTTCTCATTCCAGCCACGCTGATGTTTCACAATCTAATAGTCGATCCGACTCAGACCATTCAGTTCATGAAAAACTTAGCTATTATGGGCGGACTGCTGATGGTTGTCGCCTACGGGTCTGGCCCTATCAGCCTGGATCTCCGGGCAGCCTCAGACGGCGGCGCTCAGTATTCTAAGGAGTAGACAAGATGAAACGGGTATCTGAGCGGTTCATGCATTTTCGAAATATTCGAGCTCGCCTCTTGATCTGGTACTTTTTACTGGCGGTTTGTACAACCGGGGTTGCGGTTTGGGTGACACGCCAAATTTACTGTAACCGCATCAGAGAACAGGCAGGGGCTTCCTTAATCGAGGAAGCTGAGCGATTCCAGAGCTTGGTGGAGCAAGCCAGCCCTGATCCATTGACAGACGGCGTAGCCCATAGACTTGAAGTCGCCGAACTTTTCGATCAAGTTTTAGCTAACTATATTCCCGCTGAAAACGAGTTTGTTTTTACGTTCATTGACGGTCAGCTTTATAGAGCTAGCCAGCCTTTTTCCGACTTACTAGAGCGTCATCCTAACCTGATTAACCAGTGGTCTACCCTACAAGCATCACAGCATCATCAGATGAACAGCGTTGATGATCGGCTTTTTTACCTCGCAGAACCCCTGGTGACAGAAAACGGGGCTCGGGGTGTTTTTGTAGTCGTGTATGATTCGACGGTCGCCTACCAGTCAGGGACTGAAGCGATTCGTTTGGTGCTTAAGGTGTCCGTGGGCGTACTCGGGGTGTTCTTCATCATTGCCTGGATTACCGCAGGGCGGATTTTGGCTCCACTCCGTTTGATGAATCAGACGGCGCGCAAGATTACCGAGTCTGATATGACCCAGCGGATTCCGATCCAGGGCTCCGATGAAATCACCGAGGTAGCAGCCACATTCAATGGCATGCTTGATCGCCTGCAGTTAGCCTTCGACAGCCAGCAGGAGTTCCTTAAAGACGTCAGCCATGAGCTTAGAACGCCTATTACGGTGATTCAGGGGCAGATGGATCTGCTGCCCTACCGTCCCGAAAAGCAGTCTGAAACTATTGCCTTGATCACTAATGAGCTGCAGCAGATGAATCGGCTGGTGAATGATTTGCTGCTGCTGACCAAAGCCGAACGCCCCGATTTTTTGATGCTCAAGACTGAAGATCTCGACTGGCTGACGGAGGAGCTTTACTTTAAGGCGCGATCGCTCACGCCCGAGCGCAACTGGCGACTAGAGGCTAAGGGGCTCTACCCGGCAACTATGGATCGACAAAGATTTTCTCAGGCGGTGATGAACCTCGTGCAGAATGCGGTTCGACACACCCAGTCGGGTGACACGATTGCCCTAGGCTCTGCGGTGACTGATGGGGATCTGCGGTTTTGGGTGCGCGACACCGGTGAGGGTATTGCTCAGGCAGATCAAAACCGGATTTTCGAGCGCTTTACTCGAGCAACTAACAACAATCGTCAGTTTGAAGGGGCTGGGCTGGGACTTTCCATCGTCAGCGCCATTGTTCAAGCTCATAATGGTCGGGTGGAACTTTCCAGCGAGTTGGGAAGAGGCTCTACCTTCACCCTGATTATTCCACTGGAATCATCGCTAGCCGCATTCAAGACAGATCCGCATGAATCGTATTCTGATCGCAGAAGACAACCCTCACATCGTTGACTTTCTTAGTGCTGGGCTCAAGGCCCATGGATTCACTACCCTGGTCGCTGCAGATGGCCATCAGGCTGCACGACTAGCCCACAGCGACGACTTTGACCTCATGATTTTAGATCTGGGGCTGCCCGCTAAGGATGGCTTAGCAGTACTCAGGGAACTTCGCGGCCAGGGCGATCCGCTACCCGTGATCGTGCTGACGGCACGGAACGGCATCGATGATACGGTTACGGCCCTAGAGGGGGGCGCTAACGACTACATAACAAAGCCGTTTCGTTTCGAAGAACTGTTGGCTCGCATCAAAGTGCAGTTGCGCGATCGCCACAACCCTCAGCCGCTGCAAACGGAGACGCGGCTGAGGGTTGGCAATTTGTCTCTCGATCTAATTACGCGGCAGGCATGGGTGGGCGATCGCGTCGTTGAGCTATCGGCCCGTGAGTTTGTGCTAGCGGAGGTGCTGCTCAGACATCCTATGCAAGTGATGAGCAAGGAGCAGCTGCTGAATCGAGTCTGGGGCTACGATTATGACCCCGGATCTAACATTATCGAAGTCTACATCCGGCATCTTCGGCGCAAATTCGGCAACAACTACATCGAAACAGTCCGAGGTATGGGCTATCGGCTGCGAAGCAGTCAGGGTAGCCAGTAAGGCGAGGCACGCCATCACTCATCTTTGAATACAGCCCTACTGGCTATATATCATGTAGCCGCCGATGGGCGATCGCCAAACTATTAACATCTCCCACATTGCCGGGAAACAAAACAACTGGCAAATTAGGAACCTGCGGAT
>DBGGTD010000622.1:0-25271 GCA_051162585.1 Elainellaceae cyanobacterium | reverse complement strand
CGCGAGGGCTGGTTCGTCTCCATCAGTTCAATAAAGTCGAAATGTACAAATTTGTGCGTCCTGATACCTCTGATGAGGAGCACGAGCGCATGACCCGCGACGCTGAAGGAATCTTGCAGGCGCTGAAGCTTCCCTATCGAGTGATCGAGCTTTGCACAGGCGACTTAGGCTTTGCCGCCACAAAAACCTACGATTTAGAGGTTTGGCTGCCGTCGTCTGAAAAATATCGAGAGATTTCTAGCTGCTCGAACTGCAAAGATTTTCAAGCGCGTCGAGGCAATATTCGATTTAAAGAATCGGGCAAGAAGGGTACCCAGTTTGTTCATACACTCAACGGGTCGGGGTTGGCGGTCGGGCGCACGATGTCTGCCATTCTCGAAAACTATCAGCAACCCGATGGCTCGGTTCGGATTCCAGATGCGTTACAGCCATATTTGAGGCGCGAAATTCTGTAAAGCTCCTTCGTGTTGGGGAACTGTTTCCTGATTACAAAGAGTCAATAAAGATGCCCACTTGTTTGGGCATTATTGGGGTGGAGTTTCCTAGACTCAACATAAACTAGATTTTTACAAGTTCCGTACAGTCTAGGGGCAAGTCTATGTCTCTAAAACGGTTAGGACTAAGGCAAATACACGTTGTTGACGCATTTGGGAATAGTTCATGGCGATCGCAGGCTCAGGATCAGGGCGACGATTTAAGTCAAAGTCACGAGCAAAATCCAAGCAAAATCAGCCCGAAAAAACTGCTCCGACGTTGAAAGAGCGACTGGCTGAGAAAAAAAAGCGCGATCGCCTCCGTAAAGAAATCATCAGCTTTACAACGTTTGCAGTTTTTTTCTCAGCGCTGATTGGCTTCTTGGTTGGGTTAACTATTGATCCCAAAGCAGGAATTGGCACCGGGGTGGGGGTTTTGTATACGTCCTTGTCCTTCCGCTATCCTCGATATGCGCTTTGGGCCTTTTTGATTTACTTGCCCTTTGGCGGCACGATCACTTACGCCATTGGCAATAATCCGCTGCTGCAGCTTGCCAAGGATGGATTTTATATTCCTGCCCTGATCGGAGTGATTCAATATTGCAGACGAGAACGGTTGCCGATCATCGTCTGCAAACCTCTGATGATTCCGTTAATTGCGCTTTTGATGGTTTGTCTTGTGACCTTATTGCTGGTTAATGGCAGTCAACAATTTAGCAGCGATGGCAGTGAGCAACCTATCTTGCTTGGCATCTTGGGGCTTAAGGTTTTAATTGGGTATGTGCCCCTAATTGTGTGTGCCTACTACTTGATTCGAAATAAGCACGACCTATTTTTCTTGACCCGTCTTACCTCAATTCTGATTTTGGTTTGCTGCGGTCTTGCGTTTGTTCAGTATTTTTTCCTCAAAAATGGACTCTGTGCAGGGACCCAATTTGAACAAGGCTCCAACTTATTCAAAGCGTCTTTGGAGGCACGTTGCTTCGTCGGAGGATCATTGCTCTACAGCCCACAGCACAATCAAATCCGCCTTCCCGGAACATTTGTTGCGCCTTGGCAGTGGGGATGGTTTTTAATTTCAGCCGGGTTTCTTTCCTTTGCTTGTGCCTTCAATGATCCCAAGGCACGATGGCGAACGATCGGGCTGATTGCGATGGGATCGGTGTTTGTCATGTCCGTGCTATCGGGACAGCGCGTTGCACTAGCTCTCGTCCCTGTAGCGGTTGTGTTACTCCTAATCTTGACCGGGCAAATTGCGAATCTCAAGCGGTTTGTTCCGATCGCCGTCGTACTTAGTGTTGTGTTGAGTTTTGCAGCCGCTAGAAACCCAGAGTTGATGCAGGAGCGATTCAACAGTTTTCAATCTCGATGGGAAGCATCTCCTCCGCAAGATTTCATCATCGATCAATTTTCGTGGGTTGCTAAGGAGCAAAACGGCATTTTTGGCAATGGGTTAGGGCGAGCAACCAATGCAGCGCGAGCATTAGGAACAACCAAGCTGGTCGAGACCTATTATCCGAAAGTGCTGTACGAGATTGGGCCTTTGGGCTTGTTGTGTTTTCTGGCATTAGTCACCACACTAACTTTTCAAACGTTCAGGGCGTATCGCTCCGTGCGCGATCGCACCCTCCGCAGCTATGGAGCGTCCTTTTGGGTCTATGTGCTCTTCATCAGCTACAACACCTACTACTATCCCCTCGACGTTGATCCGGTTGCAGTCTACTACTGGTTCTTTGCAGGGGTCGTGCTCAAACTTCCTGAACTAGATCATCAAGAAAAGGTAGACGAAGACGAAAACAAGAGTCAACGTAAAGGCAAGAAACGACGACGCTTAAAACGCACCGGAAGTTTTGCATAGATGAAGTGTTGCATTGTCCTGAGTCGTATCGAGTATTGGATCAGTTCTGTCGACCCGTTTGATCAGTTACAGTCTGGTTTCATGGATAGATTCCCTCTCTCAATCTATGTTTTCTTTGCTCTAGAAGGAGCGATCGCCTGTGTTCTCCCCTTTAATCTCTGTCATCATTCCTACCTATGGTCGAGAGCAGGTGCTGTGCGATACCCTGGCTGATGTTCTCAAACAAGACTATGCCAATTTTGAGGTGTTGGTCATTGACCAAACGCAAACTCACAGGTCTGACACACAAGCCTGCCTCGAACGATTAGTCGTCGAACATAAAATCCGCTGGTTTCGCTTGGACTGGGCGAGTTTACCTGGAGCCCGTAACTATGGTGTGCGTCATGCAGAAGGCGACATTATTCTATTTATTGATGATGATGTGCAGATGCCGGAAGGATGTTTATCGGCTCATGCGCGCACCTTTCAAGACCACTCTGAGGTTGGCGTCGTGGCAGGTCGAGTGTTTGACCGCATGAAGCTATCTGACTTTGAACCGGGGTTAGAAATCGAATATCTCCCTCCCCAAGCCATGAACCCTGGCATCGCGTGGTATTACATCAACTTGGTGCATACCATAAAGCCTCAACGAGTCTTGACTGCACGGGGGTGCAATATGTCCTTTCGACGAGAGATTTTTGAGAAACACGGGCTTTGGTTCGATGAACGGTTTCGCGGCAGTGCGGTGCGAGAAGAGTCTGACTTTTGTCTGCGAATTCGCAAAACTGGATATATTATCTGGTATGACCCGGATGCTTATTTGATTCACTTGGGAGAAGAAAGCGGAGGCTGTCATGACATCAGCACGCGATCGCTCCAGTATCAGTTCACCTTTTATCACAACCATTTCTTGATGGCGTTTAAGAATCTCACCCCGTGGCAGTTTCTGCGCCTCTCTGCACGGCTGTTTGACTGTCATGTGCTGGGTCGTCCTCCGTGTCACAAAAGTGGTTCGCCTATCAAAATTCTGACCCGGGGCGCGTTCTATTTTCTGGGCTTGATGAGCACATTAAAAACATTGACGCAGTCCGTTTGGGATGACGGACAGATTTATAGTCGACAGGAGAAGAAGGGGTGAGCAGATAAAGATGGATAAACCGCGCGTTGTCTGGCTTCTGACCCACCGAATTCAATATTTTACGAATCTATTGGAGGAACTTCATCATCGCGGGAACGTTGAAGTCAAAGCTATCTATGCCCATGAGACGGCAAATTTTCAAGACAAAGGGTTTGGGCGCAAGATTAGCTGGGATAATCGCCACACAACTTCGTTTCCTAACGATGTGTTACATGATTCAGCGGAGCGTCCTCACGGGCCACTCCTCAACAGTCGCAGTCGCTATCTGGATAAGGCACTTAATGATTTTAAGCCTCACGTCGTCCATCTAAATGGCTATACAACTGCGATTCAGCTTCAAGGGTGGTGGTGGGCAATCCGCCATCAGGTGCCCTACTTGATTCGTTGCGATGGTGATAACATAGGCAAAAAAACGGGCTGGAAGTCTACGATACGCCGTCAGATCGTCCGTCCGATTACGGGCAACGCATCTAAGGTGATGTATCAAGGGCGTCAAAATCGAGAATTTTGGGAAAGCAACGGAGCAAACGATCATCAGCTTGTCTGGGTACCATGCGTGTCTGATTCTCAAGTGTTTCGGGTGACTGCGTTTGAAACCGATGCATCAAGGCAGCGCTTTCGCGCAGATATCGGTGCCGCTGCCCATGAAACCGTATTTGTGATGTCGGGTAAGCTAGAACCGCGCAAGCGTCCGTCTGATGCCATTCGTGCTTTGGCACGGCTAACCGACCTGCCGATTAAACTTTGGTTTTTGGGGTCAGGGCAACTCGAAGCCGAACTCAAAACCCTGAGTCAGCAATTAGGCGTGGACGATCAGATTACTTGGCTTGGCTTTCGCAATCAGAGCCAGATTCCTGCGATTTTGCAAGCTGCTGATGTGCTTTTGCATGCGTCACAAATGGACCCGTGGCCCTATGCCATTCTCGATGGCGCAATTTCGGGAACGGCACTGCTGTTGAGCGATCGCACGGGATCCTATCCAGATTGGATGGCAGACCCTCCTGCTGGGTTGGTATTTGAATGTGGAAATGTTGAGCATCTGGCTCAGTGTATGACCGCGATGGCGACTGATTCGGCGCAGCTTATGTCATATCGCGATGCCGCGAAGACCAGAGCCGCAGACTATACCGAGTCAACGTTTTGTAACATCTTTGAGCAGGCTGTCTTTGAATGCTTACGGGTGTAGTCCAAAATCATGTATGGGTAGGACATTAGTCAACCTAACGTTCTACACCGTTGGAGTGTCTTAGACATCGCAGTGGTCAGCCCACCTATTGAGCATGACACCGTCTCTCAAAATTCTTCAGATTGTTCCGTCAATTTCTTTGGTCTATGGCGGACCCAGTCAAATGGTGCTGGGATTTTCTCAAGCGCTTGCAGACGAGGGTGCTGAGGTCACGATTCTTACCACTGACTCAAATGGGGATACGGGGCAGGCGCCATTGGATGTACCGCTCGATCGCCCCGTCGAGCAAGATGGATACCAGATTCACTATTTTCATTGCTCTCCGTTTCGCCGCTATAAGTTTTCTCTGGGGCTTCTCCAGTGGCTAACGCGCCACGCCAAGGAGTATGACATTGCCCATATTCACGCGCTGTTCTCTCCGGTGAGCAGTTTCTCGGCGGCGATCGCCCGCTCCCATGCTCTCCCCTATATTTTGCGTCCCCTGGGCACCCTCGACCCGGCTGACCTCCACAAAAAACGACGGCTCAAACAGCTTTATGCAGCCGCGCTAGAACGTCCAAATATGGCTGGGGCGGCTGCCATTCATTTCACCAGCAAGCAAGAAGCAACCATTTCTGAACGGTTTGGGCTGAAAACTCACGATTTAGTAATGCCGTTGGGGGTTTATGTGTCTGAGCCCCAGCCTGATCCGCAGCGGATACTGGCTCAGGCTGGCATTTCGATTTCGCCTCATCTGCCGCTAATTCTCTACATGTCTCGCATTGACCCCAAAAAGGGGCTCGATTTGTTGATCCCTGCCTTAGAAGCATGTTTCACAGACGGACATGACTTTCAGGTTGTGATGGCAGGTTCCAATCCCCAAGATCCGGCGTATGAAGATTTTATTCGCCACAGCATTCAGTCATCTCCCTTGGCAACACGCACAACCATCGCTGGATTTGTCTCAGGGCAATGCAAAACGGCACTGCTCCAGTGTGCAGATTTATTTGTGCTGCCCTCGTATTATGAAAACTTCGGGATTTCGGTCGCTGAAGCCATGGCCGCTAAAACCCCGGTATTAATTTCTGATCAGGTGCATATTTTCCCTGATGTGCAGCGGGGAGATGCCGGTTGGGTGTGTGAATGCACCGTGTCTTCTCTTAGTCATCAATTAAAAATCGCCTTATCCGATGCAGACGAGCGGCAGCGAAAAGGTGCAAATGCTCAACTCTATGCTCAGTTACATTACAGTTGGAGGGCGATCGCTCAGCAAGCCATCCAAACGTACCACGGGATTTTGGCAAAATCGAACACCTAATTTTCAATTTAATATTTTCCAATTCTTGGGTTAGTGGGTGGTGTGCTTTTGCGAATTGGGATGACCTCGCCTAGCAATTCGATTTAGAATCAAATACACTTTTTCCATAGTGCCCTGTGTATTAACTCTGAGAATTCCTCTGCTGTCAAAACTCAGTTGAATTCTAAATGCTATAGCCTCACGCTCTCACGTTAGGATGTCGAACGTGTGTAGAGCCTAAGGCTTTAGGTATGCATTACTCATACGTTTCAGGGTCCTTAATGCCGTTCTCCTATGTCCGAATTCATGGCAGATAACCAGCAAATTGATTTATTTGGCTCTACCGAGGAAGCTCCCTCACCGGAAGACATCAATCCAGATTTGATTCCGACGGATGTAAAGGTGCCGATTCCGCCAGGAACATATCAGAATCTAGACCTGATGGTGAAGCACTGCAACCAATGTCAACGGTGCGGACTAGCTGCAGGTCGCACGAATGCGGTGGTTGGTAGAGGCAATCCACAGGCAGATATTGTGATTATTGGGGAAGGTCCGGGGCAGAATGAGGATGAAACAGGGCTTCCGTTTGTTGGCAAAGCAGGACAGCTCTTAGAGAAAATTCTGGAATCGGTCAAATTTGATAGCGGAAAAGATGTTTACATCTGCAACATCGTAAAATGTCGCCCACCAGGAAATCGGGCTCCGACGCAGCAAGAAATGGCTGCTTGTCGCCCATATCTGATGGAGCAGATTCGCATGGTTGATCCAAAAATCGTTCTCTTGACAGGAGCGTCGTCTGTGAAAGGGCTCATCGGCGACAAACGAGGCATCACTAAAATTCGCGGGCAATGGATGGATTGGGAGGATCGGTTATGTATGCCGATTTTTCACCCCGCCTATTTGCTGCGAAATCAGTCTAAGGAAAAGGGAAGCCCTAAATGGCTGATGTGGCAAGACATTCAGGCAGTTCGAGCGAAATATGACGAACTTCGTGGAGCATGAGGTTTCGGTCATTGATTATGAGGCTAAGCGAAGTATTTCGGAGACGTATCCTGATTGAGGGTAGAGTGCTTTATCGCAATGCTTTGTTCTTCCGGTCGATACGTTATTAATCCGCATATCCCTTATCGTAAACCCGATGAAAGCATCGCATAGATGCGTTCTCTGAGACGCAGATTTGCGACCCAAACGATGCTAGACAGAATGAGCGCTAAGCCAACGAACGTGCCGATGCTGAGCGGCTCATCTAAAAATAGGAAGCCCCAAAGCACGCCAAATATAGGGATGAGCAGCGCAACAGTCAGGGTATTGGTTGCACCCACGTTAATGACGCTGCCGAATGACCTCACCCACCTTCATCTATTGCAGTGAGACCCATCCCCTCAGCGCGACCTTGCCCTAGCCATTCTCTCTCACGATTCGGCAACACCGGCTGTACAAGTATTTTTGCAGCAGGCTCAAGATTGGGCATATTCCCAAAACTTTCTATGATGGTGTGAATTTTAGAATTGTATGAGCACGCCCAAGATTATCATCATCGCGGCGATCGCAGAAGCGAATCGGGTGATTGGCGATCGCGGCACACTCCCGTGGACAATCCCTGAAGACCTGCACCGCTTCAAACGCCTCACTATCGGTCACGCTGTCGTGATGGGTCGTAAAACTTGGGAATTTGGGCTAAATCAGCGCAGTCTCCCCAATCGGTTTAACCTTGTGGTCACCTCTTCTCCTGACGAGTACGAGAGCATTCAGCCAACCCATCCAAATCTGTGCTTTGTCGGCTCCATTGATGAAGCACTCCAACGCGCCGCCTCATTTCAAATCATCTATATCATCGGCGGAGCCTCTATCTATAACCAGACGATTGAACTGGCAGATGAATTAGATCTCACGATAGTAGAAGGACTATTTTCAGGCGATGCGGTGTTTCCAGACTGGCAGACACGAGTGGGCGATCGCGTCCAGTTGATTTCAAATGAGATTCACTCAGGCTTTCGGTTTGAGACGTACGTTAAAACCGCCTAGCGTTTACCGCCTAACGTTTATATTCACCCAAATTCCTTAAATACTTTGCCCCTCTAAGGGCATCAAAACGCACCCATTAATGCGCCATTCTCCATCTGACTGCTTTTCCATCATGTAATAGGCACTGACCAAATTGCCATCAGATCCCATCAAAATAACCTGTTGCGCTAAATTGCCTTCGATATTGTTAATACCTTCGAACATGACAGAACGCGGTCGATACACAGGGAGGTATGACGATTTCACCATGTCCATAAAATGGTCTGGTGAACCAAACTGGCTTTGAATGTTCGGACTTGCAAATGAAAACGCCTTGTTAGCATTGTCCGCTTGAAATGCTTCAAGCTGTTGTTCAATAACCGCTCGAATCGCGGCACGGTCAGTGTCTGTCAGTTTCATCGTCCAATGTTCTCGTTCCCCGTCTTCAAGTGAATTCAATCGTGGTGGTTCACGCGTATTTTTCGAAAACTTCTGTTCGGGCAGTACGAAGAGAAGTAAACAGGCAAACGGTACCAGCAAACCTCTGAAGAAGAAGCTCCAAACTAGGCTGTGCGTGGGTAAACCCATTATTTCGTATTTATTGAGATGCTTATTTATAAGATTTAGCAAGAAAATCGAGATGAGAGTGTAGGCTATCCATCAATTTAGTTGCTCAAATTCAGAACAGGTGTATTAATAGAATAGTTCATATAGCAATTCCAGATGGTGTACTCAAGGCTTGGAGACGTTGCATGGAGTCAGATCGACCATTGGGTTCCGTCATCCAGGGTTCTCTCAGTCAAGGGCTAGAAGTAAGACTGCATCCTGATGTATCGGTTGAAGATATGCGGGTCGGAAAGTTTTTGGTCGTCAGAGGCGTGCGATCGCACTTTTTCTGTATGCTGACGGATGTATCACTTGGAACCGCAAGTCCCCGAATCTTGGCGAATCCCCCTGATCCCGGCAATACGTTTTTGCAAGACGTGTTGGCTGGTACGGGCACCTATGGCACGATTGACCTGTCTCCGATGCTGATGCTCACACCAGATAAAAATAAAGAGAGAAATGGACGACAAAAGGCAGATGAGACTCAGATGTCTCGACAGTCACCATCTGCGTCCTATCAGGCTCAGAGCAGCGCAGACATAGAACTGCTGCCCGTCAAGACAGTTCCTAGCCATTTCAGTCAGGTGTATGAAGCTAGCGAAAGAGACTTTCGGGCAGTGTTTGGGTGGGAAGATGATCCCCACCGACGAAATTTTTCGATTGGTCAACCTATTGATATGGATGTGCCAATTTGCCTCGACTTAGATCGGTTTGTGGAGCGCAGCAACGGAATCTTTGGCAAATCAGGGACTGGCAAATCATTTCTCACCCGGCTTTTATTATCCGGGATTATTCGCAAACGGGCAGCCGTCAATCTAATTTTCGACATGCATTCGGAGTATGGCTGGGAAGCGGCTAGTGAAGGGAAGCATTTCAGTACCGTCAAGGGATTGCGGCAGTTGTTTCCAGGGCAGGTGCAGATTTATACGCTCGATCCAGAATCAACCCATCGTCGCGGGGTGCGAGATGCCCAAGATCTCTACATTAGCTATAGCCAGATTGAGGTTGAAGATCTGATGCTGGTGCGTGGAGAACTGAATCTGTCTGAAGCGAGCCTAGAAAACGCCATCATCCTTCGCAACGAATTTGGCAAATCTTGGATTAATCGCCTGCTAGGAATGAGCAATGAGGACATTCAAGAATTTTGCGAAACAAAGATGGGGAGCAAGTCATCTATCATGGCACTGCAGCGTAAGCTAACCCGTTTAGATGACTTAAAATACATTCGCAATAGCTGCCCGCACGACTATGTCAGCCAGATTCTCAAATCATTAGAGGCAGGTAAGCATGTGGTCGTTGAGTTTGGGTCGCAGTCCAACATGCTGTCGTACATGCTGGCAACTAATCTCATCGCACGACGCATTCACGCGAGCTATGTCCGCAAGGCTGAAAAGTTTTTACAGACCAAAAATCCGAGCGATCGCCCTCATCAGCTCGTCATCACGATTGAGGAAGCCCATCGGTTTCTTGATCCCAGCACGGTTCGTCAGACCATCTTTGGCACGATCGCCCGCGAGATGCGTAAATATTTTGTCACCCTATTAGTGGTCGATCAGCGCCCATCAGGAATTGATAATGAGGTCATGTCTCAGGTCGGTACGCGGATTACGGCTTTACTCAATGACGAAAAGGACATCGACGCAATTTTCACAGGCGTGTCGGGCGGCAAAAGTTTGCGGTCGGTTTTGGCAAAATTAGACTCCAAACAACAAGCCTTGATTTTAGGACACGCGGTTCCAATGCCAGTCGTGGTTCGCACTCGTCCTTACGACGAGACGTTTTATGCAGAGATTGGTGACGCGTGCTGGGAAGACATGCCAACCGCAGTGGTCATTGATGCAGCAGAATCAGCCAAAGCAGAACTGGGATGGTGATAGGCGAATAGTGAAGATCGAGTCAATCAGAGCATTCCCTCTGCCTTCTGCCCTCTGCCCTCTGCCCTCTGCCTTCTGCCCTCTGCCTTCTGCCTTCTGCCTTCTGCCTTCTGCCCTCTACACATCTCAATTTTCCGTAACTTCGCGATGAGATTCTTAAATGATCCTTAAGATAAATTTGGGGGCGAGCATTTGCTTGCCTCTGTTGATTGAATAGAGAGACACGAAATCGGTTTGCCTAGTAGGATAAATGATTTTAATCATTACGGTTTCTGTTAAATGATCGAGCGATAAGACTCAGTATAATCGTCAGTAAAAAATGACGAGTTTAATTAGATACTATTCAGCTTCTTCTCAGGAAAATCTGATAGGAACAGTTTAAGGAGTTTCTTCGACATACATAGATAGATGCTCTGACCTGCCTAATCAGCGCGACAGATAAAATTTATCCAAACCTATTCGAGCCCTCATAACACGGGTTCTCGGAGCTTCTAATGATTGCGCTTCACAAACATTTTTTGGATAATTGTTCGGTTATCCCTATGTATTTTTCCTATCGTCTTATAAGCATTTAGATGACAATGATGACATAGCCTAAATGTTTTTAGGTTGAAATAAACGGCTACCGCTAGGCTAACTAGTTTAATCATGAGTAATAGAATGTCTCAGGGCTTGAGATACATTTTTTAAACCCAGAATCAATTAGCCAAGTTCCTGCTGATGATTCACCCTACAGGATGAGTCTTTAAGTCTTTACTTGGGCGTAGACTTATAATATCCTAATCTTTAAGGTGAACTCATAATGATTTCGACTTTAGATTCAGGGATTCGTTAGGGATTTGGTGATTTGGGGTCGGTTGTAAGCTTCAAAGCCTTAGAATTTTAGGACTGGATTTGATGTAGCGAAGTGAATTTCATATCTGAGACTGCTAGAGAGGCTCAGGTGAGGCTAAGTGTTCTTTAACTAAATGGTGTTGTAATACGTTTCGTTATTTCCAGAGAGTCCAATTCCACTGCACTGAAACACGCATTTTTAACACTCGCCGCTTAATCTCCTAAGGACGAAAGAGTAAACTTCCGAATCCTTATGTTATGCTCTCCCAACGATTTAGATCATTGGGAGCTTCAAAAACCAAGCTGTGTTTGACGCGATACCTCGTTCCCATGCAAACAGTAGATTTAAAAGCCAAGACACCAAAACCGATGTTTACTGCAGATATGGTCAGAACCTATCTGCATGAAATTGGTCGTGTTCCCCTTTTGACTCACGAGCAAGAAATTGTATTTGGTAAGCAAGTCCAGCGAATGATGGAACTCCTAGATCTGAAGGAGACGCTGGCTGAAACCTTAGATCAAGAGCCGTCCGCTCAAGAGTGGGCGGAAAAATCTGGGCTGACCGAAACAGAGCTGAGCAATATTATGCGGGTGGGTCAGCGGGCAAAGAAAAAGATGATCGAAGCAAATCTTCGATTGGTTGTTGCGATCGCCAAGAAATATCAAAAGCGCAACTTAGAGTTTCTTGACCTCATTCAGGAAGGTACGTTGGGCTTAGAGCGCGGCGTAGAAAAATTTGATCCGACACGAGGATACAAGTTTTCAACGTACGCTTATTGGTGGATTCGTCAAGCTATCACGAGGGCAATCGCTCAGCAAGCTCGCACCATTCGATTGCCGATTCACATTACCGAAAAGCTCAACAAAATTAAAAAGGTACAGCGTGAGCTGACGCAAAAGCTGGGGCGCAGCGCAACGCCGGGCGAAATCGCAGAAGCCCTCGAATTAGAGCCGTCCCAGATTCGGGAATATCTGATTTTGGCACGTCAGCCAGTATCTCTCGACATGCGAGTGGGAGATAATCAGGATACTGAGCTACAAGACCTATTAGAAGATGATGGGCTATCGCCCGAATCGTATGCCACTCAGGAGTTGTTGCGGCAGGATCTAGAGCATCTGCTGGCCGAGCTGACTCCTCAAGAGCGAGAAGTGTTGACACTTCGATTTGGCTTGAATGATGGCAATGAGCTATCTCTTGCTAAAGTAGGGCAACGGATGAACATCAGCCGGGAGCGAGTTCGGCAGCTAGAACGGAAAGCTCTAGACCACTTACGTCGTCGTAAGGCAAGTGTCAGAGGATACTTGGCCAGCTAGTTTACTCCGGGCAAATTTCCTGATCAGATAGGTTTGTTTTAAGTAACGGGGTATGACTGTTATACCCCGTTTTGTTATGAAATGAGTATCCAATTGTTTATATTTTGTTTAGATTCAAAAGTCTTAACGACATCTTTCCTTCTTTTGGTGGAATTAAGGGCGTGTTATCCGGTATAAATTAGGTATAGGTGCGATAGAGATGCCTTGCAACTTGTGATTAGGTGTCTTGTGTGATCGCTGAGGTGAATTCAGGCATTGCATCGGACTATCCTTAGCTGCTCGACATAAGAAGATTGCTAAGAGATCATCAAATAACGAATGTCTCATGCCTCATCAGGAATCGGTGGGTGAGTGGGTGTAGAAATCAGTAGTTGCTTAAGCCATCGATCGAAACGGCTAAGGCATTAGATTGAGCGATCTAATCACTCGATTAGTTAAATGTTTGCTCAGACCCTGCGAGATGTTTAATGGGTTTAGCATCACATCCTTTCCGTTTAGAGAGGGGATGAATTTACTGTTTATAGCTTTTACGGCTAAGCGTTGAATTTGGGAGGAGGTAAGGGTGTTAAATCCGACGATAAAATTTTGTCCACCGAGGCTTTCAATCATCAATCGATTTAATAAATCGTCGTTGACCGGCTTGCTCCTCACACTGGGTTTAATAGTAGGCGGGCTTTCTGCGTTGCCAGCTCAGGGTATTGAGTCTTCATCCGCGATGCAGTCGCCTGTAAATCGTGAGCCATCTCAAGCGGCTAATTCTGAGTCTTCCGCATCGATGCTAAATGGCGTGTATCTCTACGGTCAATCGCCCCAACCCGATGAAATCGGGGCTGCGTATATGGTGTTTGAGGTGAATGGCGATCGCGTCGTAGGGGCATTTTATATGCCATATTCGTCGTTTGACTGTTTTTATGGCGAGCTTCAGGCGAATCAGCTTGCATTGAATATCACCGACAGCTATGAACGGGATACCTATCCTTACTCGGTCGCAATCACAACGCCATCTGCTGTGGCAACGGCAGATAGTCCGGCGATCGCACCCGCAGAGCTAGAAGGCTACCATCAGATTGATGCAGTGAGTGATAACGATCATCGGATTTTAGACACGTGTCGAGCTAATTATCAGCAGTCACTGTAGTAGTTCATGTGATAGCCACTTAGTAGCCATAATAGTCATCGTAGTACCGAGAATCGTAATATCCATCGTAGGGATTCTCGGGTGAGGGGTCTGCTGGAGCGCCCGACTGGGCAGGTTCGCTGTAAGACGGTTCATTGTAAGACGGTGCTGATGGGCGAGACTCATCGGCTTCCCAGTCGCTCCAGATTTCTGCACGACGAGCGCTCCATTGGGCGATCGCTGCTTGAGCTTCATCGTAAAGCGCTCGTCCTGGGCTAATTTGACTAGCCAGATTGATGGCATTGGTCAATCGATTTCGGGCGGCAAGAGCCGACGCTTCATCGAGTAAGGAGCGATCGCGCGCTAACTGAATCTGGTCTTGCCAATCTTGAATAGCTGCCTGTGCGTCATCATAGAGCGCTCGACCCTCGTTGATTTTTCTGGCTTGAGCGATCGCTTTTGCCAAGTCCCCAGCTTCAGCGAGCTGACGGGCTTCATCTAAAATAGGTTGGTCTTCAATGGTTTGAATTTGAGCTGTCCACTGGGCGATCGCCGTTTCGGCATCAGGACGGAGGGCGCGATTTGGACCAATCTGCTGTGCCTGTTGAATTGCCGCCTGCAAATCATCGATTGTGCCCGGCTCTGCCAGTCGACGAGCAGATGCTAATAGAGGCCGATCTTGAATCCGCTGAATCTCTTGCCCCCAATGGGCTGCTAGAGTTTGTGCCTGCAGTCGACGGGGGCGATCAGCACCAACCATGTTAGCCTGTTCGATGGCAGCATGCAGCGCAAATTCCTGATTGAAGCCTGCAATCCAGGTTGCAAACTGAAGCTGAATCAAATCCTGGAGATGGGCTTGCCAGGTTTGAGACTGGGTTTGCGCTTGGCTATAAAACTGGCTGGTGGGTTCAATGTGGTGAGCGATCTCAAGCGCTTGAAACAAATTCCAGACCTGTTGGAGGGTCGGTTCCCAAGCAGACTCAGTCGTTGATGCTAACGTTTTAGAGTGGCTAAACTGGATTAAGTCAAACGCATTGGGCGCAAAGGTCGGGTCAGGAGGGACATGCTGAGCTAGTGTCATTGCCGCTTGAGTGTTTCCCCGCTGCAGTGCCTCTAAGCTGGCATTGGCGACACGGTTGCTCCATTCTTTAAGACGAGGTTCAGCCTGTTTCCATGCATCGGTTTGAGGATTGATTTGACGGACGAGCGCGATCGCCTCAACCAACTGATCTGGATTCTTTTCCTTGGCAAGCGTGTCTGCTTGATCTAAGTCTTGCCACGCTTGCTTTTCGTTCAAGATTTGCCAGGTTAAGGTTTCTGACCTCTCTTGACTCCAATAGTCGAATTGGATCTGCCCCAATGCCGTAATTTGCTCAGATGCCTGCGGCCAATCTTTAGAATGAATTGCGGCGATCGCCTTATCGTAAATGGCTTTCCCTGTTTGCCACTCCTGCTTCCATTGAGCCACCTCTGCCTGCGCCTCTGAATAGAGCGGGCTGGACTCAGGAATTTGATTAACGATAGAAATCGCCTCAGTTAAGCTTTCCTGATCCGTTTTAGAGCGGGCGACCCTGAGCAGCGTGACTGACCAATCACTCATCAGCTCCTGAGCTTCGTCATACAGGGGATGTTGATTTGACCACTCTTTGATGAGATTTATTCCGTTAGCCAGCGAGTCTTCATCTCCGACTTCAGCCGCTTGCTGAGCACAGTAAAGTCGCTCTGAATCTGACGCCAACGGCGAGATTTGCTCGCAGTTAGGAGCCGGAGGAAGCTGAGTAAGCCACTGAAAGGCGATCGCCCCCGTTGCGCCAAAAAAACTAATTAAGGCAATCCAAATAATTGACCAATCCCACGACGACTGACGAGGACGAGACTGACGGGGCGGTCGAGTGGGAGACGATGACTGGGCGCGAGTCACAGGAACAGATGCTGGAGTTAAATGGGAAGAAGACTTAATCACCTCTCGTCGAAGCTTTCGAATGGTTGGATTTTGGTGACCTTGAGCGGACTGCATTTTCACCGTTTGATGCGGATGCGGCTCAGACGGCTGCGACAGATCGATCGACTCCGCTGGTAGACGAATATCAGAATGCGCCGTAGGCTGAATTGCTTGCTTTGAAATTGGGTTAAGCTTTTTTCTGACCATAATCCCCGACACCTTTCGCGGAGCGCCTGCCATCCTGCATCAGAAAGCAGAGCACTAACAACTGATTGTAATGGTCTGATAGCGGATAATCTAGCCCCAAAGCACTATTAGCCTAAGTGTATGGCAGGGATCAGAATAACGCCGTCAAAATCTTACAATTAGCTATAGAATTTGGCGAACTTCCTTAACCAAGTTAATTGAGCAAGTGAGCATTCAGAGATCGCTAGACGATTATAGGGGCGCGTTTCCCTTGAGGCGACGACACTGAAGCTCTTGTGTAAATTCGTGTTCGAGTGAACTAAATTCTTGACCAGACTGAAGTGGAGTGAGAGTTGGCTGCTGTTTAGTAACGTGAGCGATCGCCACAGATATCGCCCAAATGGGTGAATACACGATCCCCGTTGGCACCATCACCAGCCAGATAAATACTGGACTTAATTCTCTTCCCTGTGGAGAAAGAGAATGCTGCACCTGTTGAAAAATCCTCATCTCGCACCTCCATTGATATCTGTTAATGTCCTTGCCGAACCAGAGCTACAAGAAATCTCCCCCCTGGAAGGCGGTCAAACTAATCTTTAAAGAACGGAATCCAACGAGGCTTAGCCTATGTCGAATCAGCGTTAGGTTGTACAACACATATGCGCCGTCGATTCTCTTGGCTGGTATTGCACCTCTTAGACAATCAATCCCACAGTTTTGCCTACCGTCGTAGCGAAACAATGGATTGATGGTATCGACTTGACATCTCTAATCTAGCTAGACCTCACCTGGATCTTCAAAAAGTTACGTGCATCTTGTTATGAATTTTGTTCATATAGCCTTACGCTCTCACGTTAGGACGCTGAACGTGTGTAGAACCCGCGCGGGGCGCGGGTTCTACACACAAACCTAAGCCCATAGGGCTATATAGCCTTACGCAATAGCGTGAGAATCTCGAACTAGATGCACTAAAGGGTTGTGAGGCAAACGTTTGTGTGTTCTCTTCTGCCTAGCGCCCCACCACGCCGTTCGCCAGTGGAGTGAGACGAAAGATATAAAAGGGAGGCTCCGCAGTGTCTTCCCCTCCGTTTAGCGGTGCAGAATGATGAAGCTCGTTGACGACACTATAGATATAATCATCTGGACCAAAGCTGAATGCATCAATCCAATTCATCCAAGGGGCAGCTGCAAGCGGCTCATAAGTGCGATCGGGGCGCAGAACTCCCACAACGCTTGATTGAAGATCAGAGATGTAAATATTGTTCTCAGCATCAATAGAAATGCCGTCGCAATAGGGACGGGGGCCATAATCTTCAACGCGATCGCCCAATTCAGCATCCGTTAATTGAGGATTGAGCAAATGCTCAGTCCGAATTCGGTATAAACGAGTACCACTCATCGGACCGTAATACAGCCATTCATTACGGGTATCGAGCGCAATGGGGTTCACCCCTACGCTAGGTTGAACCAAACTGCCATCAGGCTGGCGACTCTGAATAGGTTCTCCTTCAACGATGATGTCGACGTCTGCATCAGGCATCACGCTGACATGTTCGGCCAACACCCGCCGAGACATGTTGGTGGTTAAATCTACTACAATCAGCGCTGGCGTTCCGCCCAGAGCCGTATCTGCGATGTAAACCGCTTGATTAGTGAGATCAACGGCCAAGTCATTGACAAACGAATTTGCCTCAGTGACGGGCGGCGGGATCTCTATAACTCGGTCAAGTTCATCGGTGGCGCTATTCCAGGCGACCAGTTTAGGCGTGCTACCAGTCCGTCCGCCATTATCGAGCATCCAGACAGTTCCCGTTGGGTCAGCCTGAATTCCTAATACCGCGTCTAATCCCTTTCCTGCGTCGTCGATGCCATCCGCCCATTCTAGGTTTGGAAACGGAATCAACTGATTATCATCGCCTAACTCGACGACTCGGTATTCTGGCTCGTAGAACTGATGAAGACTAAAAATAATGCGTCCGTCAGGAGTAAGCGTAACGTTGCCGGGAGCCTGTTCCAATTCTGCAACGATCTCGACAGGCGTTTCGGTATGGGTTCTATCAGACGTTTGTTGGGCAGACGTTCGTTGGGCGATCGCGGATTTTGAATGTTCAAGGGTCTGCGCCTCAGCCAGATCGGAAGCACTGATCCCTGCAATAATGCCAATCAGTACTAAGGGTTGAATCACAAACATCCGTGTAAATTGTAAAGTCAATTGTAAAGTCAAATGACTACGATGCGCCATGTTAAATGCTTGCTGATTGTAACTCTAATCTTGGGGGCGCAGTCAAAGTCTCGTAACTCTGAGACATGATACGCTGTCGGCATCACGCCTGCTCAATTCAGAGACACAACATGTTTCATCAATACGCATGTCTCTAAGGCAAAAGAGAAGGCAAGTGAAAAAGTGGGCGAGATGCCCACTTTTCCCAAACATCTGGTCACTCCTTCGACTCGTAGATGCTTACCTAACGCCTATAGTCCCCATCAATGCTTATTTGCGAAAGCCCCGTCCTTCTTGAGGTTCATTGAGCATTTCAGGCGTAACCGCCGGGTTTTCAATCACTTCTCGCGCATTTTCCAGCGTGCCCTCTTTGTAGACCAGATCTCGTGGATCAACGGGCTCCTTTTTGCCGCGTTCAGCATTTTCCGAGGCTTGAGTGTCGGGGGGAGTTTGCGATTGATTTTGCTGCTCGTCAGCAGGTTGGGGTTCATTCTGACTCATATGTCCTTGTGCTATAGCATGGGCTTCAAATTGTGCAGCACTCAATGCCTGCTAATCTCATAGACATCAGTGCTACAGTTTCAAGATAAAAAACTCATCGTCTCCACGCTTCGATCAAAAGTAAGACATTCGAACGTAAGACATTGCCAATGGTTCTCCCCACTCTGACGAAACACAGTCCACTTTCAGGCATCTATCGGGCCTATTCTGCGACGCTAATCGATCAGCAGGGCTGGCAGATTGCTGAACACTTTGGCAATCTGCCAGCCGAAAAACAATCTCTACAAACGGGAGCGGTCTTAGCAGACTGGTCGCATATCGGCAAAATTTCGCTGTCGGGTCAGCAGGCAGCCCATACCGCTGAAATGCTTTGTGCTGGGGCTTCGTCTATTTCCCCCCTCACCAGCGTCAGCACGACAGATGTAGCAGCCCTTCGACTGACAGCCAATGATTATCTGATCCTGTGCCAAGCCGGATACGAACTATCGCTGCTGGGTCAACTTGATGGCGATCGCAAGGATGATCGCACTGGGAACCTCATCACAGTAGTCAATCAAACAGGCGCGATGGGATGCTTCGTGCTAGCAGGGCAGCGTCGAGATGAGGTGTTTGAGCGCTCAACCGCGATGGATCTACGGCGCGATCGCCTGGTTGCTGGGGCGGTGATTCAAACGACTATCCACACGATTCGCTGCACCCTCTATCGCACCTCACAGCTTGACATCATCGTGCACCCGCGCAGCCTTTCTGAATCTCTATTTGACGCGCTTCTTGATGTAGGCATCAGAGTAGGCTTAGTTCCAACCGGGCTTGCCATCGTGCCAGTAGAGTTGCAAGCAGGATAAAGTCTCTTACTAAATTTGCTCTTGCTCTGACGAAGATGGCGAGTCAGATTGCGTCGGTTGAGAGCCTAAGTAGGCATCATCGCCCTCATCGGAGGGCTGATCGCTAAACAACCCAAACACCGGACCTAGCGCCGCCCCAAACACAAAGCCGCCTGCATGGGCCCAATAGGCAACGCCACCACTCTCCATGCCGACATTAGCGGGTGCGCCTAGACTGGCAAGCCCGTAAAGCGCTTGCTGGACAAACCAAAAACCGAGGAACAGCAACGCAGGAATGCGAACTGTATAGAAGAAAATACCGAGCGGAATAAACGTTAAAATTCGTACTTTGGGATAGCGAAAAATATAGGCGCCCATCACTCCAGCGATCGCCCCACTCGCGCCCAACGACGGAATCGTCGAATCAGGGGCGAAAAACCACTGCGCTAGCGATGCCAACACGCCGCAGAGCAAGTAGAATACGACAAAATTTATCCGTCCAAGCTGCTCCTCTAAGTTGTTGCCAAACACCCACAGATAGAGCATATTCCCTGCTACGTGCAAAAAACCTGCATGGAGAAACTGCGCTGTAATCAGGGTGCTCCATTCAAACGCGTTGGCATAGGAAAACCCGCCTTGAAAGCTTTGAGTCAATTGCTCAGGCACAACTGCCCAGTTGTAAAAGAATTCCGTCAGCCCTTGAGGAGACAGCGCCGACTCAAAAAAGAAGATGAGAATGTTGAGCGCAATCAAACCATAGGTCACGTATGGCGTAATTTTGACGGGGTTTTCATCACGAAGAGGAACCACAAGTCTATCCTTACTATTTTCTATATTGGAATTCAAATGTTACGGTATCTGATTTTGAGACGCAATGAATCTCTCTTTCGTAGGGTTTTGCGTCAGGTTTGCGGCAAGAAATTGATGCCGTTGAGTCAGCCGTGGATTAACCATTGACGCTATGCTAATGGCTCAGCAGCATAGGGAGCACTGAGAAATCGAATGCCTGACCCCATGTGGACAACCCACGACATCAAACCTTTCTACGATGTGGTCATTATTGGCGGTGGCGCCCATGGATTAGCGACTGCCTATTATTTAGCGACCCGTCACGGCATCACAAACGTCGCTGTGCTTGAGCAAAAATACATCGGCTATGGCGCATCCGGGCGAAACACTGCCATTCTTCGTTCAAACTATCGTACGGAGCCAGGCATTCAGTTTTATAACCAAAGCCTGAAACTCTACGAAACCCTGTCACAAGAACTAGACTTCAATTTGATGTTTAGCCAACAGGGGCACTTTACCCTTGGGCACAGCACCGCATCTATGGCAGCGCTAACGACTCGCGCCGAGCAGAATAAAGCACTCGGCGTTGACAGTTACATGGTGATGCCTCAAGAGATTAAGGCGATGATTCCAGAAATTGATATATCCAATAAACCTCGCTATCCCATCATGGGAGCGCTGTATCATCCGCCCGGAGGCATTATCCGCCACGACGCTGTTGTTTGGGGGTTTGCACGAGGCGCTGACCGCAATGGCGTGCATATTCACCAACTGACTCAGGTTGAGGATATTCTGACTGAGAATGGCACTGTGACAGGCGTTCTGACAAATCGAGGGACAATTCACTGCGATACGCTCGTCTCGGCAACAGCAGGATGGACGTCTGAGGTCTGCCGAACCGTTGGTGTTAAGTTACCGCTTGTGACGCACCCGTTGCAGGCATTTGTCACGCAGGGGCTAAAACCTTGGCTTCATCATGTTGTGGTGAGTTCAACGCTCCACATCTACATTAGCCAGAGCGATCGCGGCGAGTTGGTGTGCGGTGGCGCAGTCGATAGCGTGCCTCAATATGCGATGCGGTCGACACTAGATGTCTTAGAGAGCTATGCGGCTCATATTTTAGAACTCTTTCCCATTCTGCACACCATTAAAATCCAACGGCAGTGGGCCGGCATGTGTGATATGACTCCCGACTACGCACCGATTATGTCGCCCGTCAGTGCTCTGAAAAAGTTCTATATCACCTGTGGCTGGGGAACCTGGGGATTTAAGGCATCACCCGCAAGCGGATACAACATGGCAGAGATGGTGGCAACGGAGCGCGTACCCGATCGAATCACCGCATTTAGCTGCGATCGCTTCCTTGAGAATCGGCTGATCGGAGAAAAGGCGGCTGCTTCAGTTGGCAGTTAGGCATGGCTTGTCGACAAGATTCGAGGTTAATCTATGACTAGATTTGCTCGCGTGTGTTCACCCTTGTTCTATTTGTGTGTCTTGTCCTATGGCTTTTTCGTCTCTGTATCCTGTTGTCTGGCATGACAACCATGTGCTGCTCATCGATCAAAACCGACTCCCCAATGAGTTTGCTCTGGTAGACGTAAAGCGCTGCGATGATATGATTCGCGCCATCGAATCAACGATTGTGCGCGGAGCCCCCGCCATTGGAGTAGCGGCTGCCTATGGCATGTATTTGGGGGCAAGAGATATCAAAACGAGTAATCGGGAGGAGTTTCTGCAAACTCTAGAAGCGATCGCCGCACAGTTTCAAACGGCGTGCCCGTCAACGGTTAATTTAGTTTGGGCAACAGAACGCATGCTCAAATCGGCTCGTCAAACCATCGGCCCCACTGAGCACCTCAAGCACACCCTCTTGAGGACGGCTCTAGATATGAACGCTGAAGGGCTCAAAACTTGTCAAGACATTGGAGAGCATGGTCTTAGCGTGCTGCCCTCCTCTCCCCAAAAGCTAAGGATTTTGACGCACTACAATGCGGGGGCCTTGGCAACGGCGGGGTATGGAACCGCGCTCGGCGTCATTCGCTCAGCGCAGCAAGCTCAGCGGCTTGAGCAAGTGTATGTGGGCGAAACTCGTCCACGATTTCAAGGCTCGAAGCTAACGGCCTGGGAATGTGTGCAAGAAGGAATTCCAGTTACGGTGATTGCCGACAATATGGTGGCTCACTGCATGAAGCGGGAGATGGTTGATGCCGTGGTCGTCGGAGCCGACCGGATTGCGATTAATGGCGATACCGTCAACCGAATTGGTACCTATAGCATCGCGATCATCGCAAATGCCCACCACATTCCGTTTTTTGTCGCGGCTCCCTTGTCGACGATTGACTTTGATCTGTCAGAAGGCAATCACATTCCCATCGAAGAACATGATGCGGCTGAGATTTTTCAGGTGGGAGAAAAGCGGATGTGCCCCCCTGAGGCTCGATGCTACAACCCAGTATTTGACGTTACGCCCGCCAACTTGATTACGGCAATCATCACAGAGAGAGGCGCGGTTTCACCCACCGAGTTGCAAGACTTACGAGAAAAGCAAGTCGTTTAACCACGAATTCGCTACACATCTTCGAGCTGAGAGCGGAGCTTTTCTAATTCGGCATCGACTTCAGTATCCTGACGGCCAGCGGGTAAACTTGCAGAGTCTTGCCCCGTCATCTGCGATCGCATCGCTGCCAGCTCGTCGTCAATATCTCCCCCGCTCTCCAACGCCTGAAACTGCTTTTCTAGATCATTACTGCCAAGTTCGGCGATCGCCTCTGAGCGAGCTTCAAGCTCATTGACTTTTTCTTCCATGCGCTCAAACGCTGCTAGCGCATTTCCGGTTCCTACCCCCCCCATCATTTCGTTAAGCTGCTGCGAAGCTTTAGCGGAACGGGCGCGAGCAATATACATGTCTTTCTTGGTTTTTGCCTCAGAAAGCTTACTTTCTAGCGCCACCATATTTTGCTTAAGCTGCTCAACGATGCCCCGCTGCTGATCAAGTTGCCCTTGCAGAGCATTGGCAGTTTCCTGATATGATTTGCGCCGAGCTAACGCTTCTCGAGCCAGGGTTTCTTCCCCTTTTTGAAGGGCGAGCTGAGCCCGTCGATACCATTCTTCTGAGGTCGATTGTGCCTGACTGCACTGGCGTTCTGTGCGCTTTTGGGTGGCGATCGCCTGGGCGACTGACTGACGCAGCCGAATCAGGTCTTCCTCCATATCAATGACAGCCTGCTCTAAAATCTTTTCTGGATCTTCCGCTCGACCCACGAGGCTATTTAGATTTGCGCGAATGACCCGCATGAGTCGATCAAAAAATCCCATGATGTCACTCCTAACGACGCGGCACAATAACGATGGGGAAAACGCTTCAACAAAGTTCTAACGGTTGACTCTCGTGAAAGGCACGATCTCAAATCATTGCAACGTCAACCGTTTGATTATTCTCATACTATCGCACCTTCGTTTTGCGATTCAGAAAAATCAGCGTTCTAAGACTTGAGCAGAAACGCCCTGCTGCCTAAGACTTTCAGCAAGGTTTTGTGCCCCTTCTCGATCGTTAAATGCGCCAAGCTGAACCCGCGCCCCATCTGAAAAATTACGGACGTAGGCTCCTGAGACACGTTCGCGAGCTTGGTCTAAGCTGCGATCGCCCGTATAGTCAGTGACTACATAGTAATAGCGCGACGATGAAGATGTAGCCGGGGCACTTGCCACAGAGGGGGCACTAGACGGAGATGGGGAGGCAGACGATGGGGCAGCAGGCTGGGGAGCGCGAGACGGTGCAGGGCTTGGCGTGGAAGCAGACGACGGTGCCGCAGACGGCGCCGGAGCCGGGCGAGATGATGGGGCTTGCCGATTCGTCATAGATCGCCCCGACTGAGTTGCACGAACCGTGGGTGCAGCCGATGGCACTGGCGCACCGGGAGAAGGGGTGACTGGCGCTGCTGCACCGCTCGGCACCGGAGTGCCCTGTTCTACATCCTGTTCTGCGCCCGGGTCGGGGTTCGATAAATTTGGCACTTGCGACGGCAACACAGGTGTTGACTCGTCAGGCAGCGTCGTGAGCGTATCTAAATTGAGGTCTTGAAATTCTCCCGCAGACAAATCGGGAGTGCTGATTATGCCAGATTCCCCATCTTGACTTGCGACGTCTGAATTTTGAGGGCGATCGCCCCATATCCGTAAGCCAAAGCTATCAGGGTTGGTGATCAAATACCCAAGTGTGGTGCTTGAAACCAATAGCAATAGCATCGACCCCATTCCAAGCGGGGTCAACAAACTCGCTAAAATACTGGATTCTGGGCGGTCATCTAGCTGATCCAGGCTATCCACGTGACCAGCAGACTCATCCAGACTGCGTAACAATTCTTCTGACGATTCTAGATAATCGTCTGGATCGACCGAACCAACGTTGGCAAGACTTGAGGAGGGCGAGTCGTCAGCAGACAATCGGGCGCTTGTCAGACGATGAGGATTAACCTGATCTATCTCAGATGAGCCATCAGACGAACGTCGTGCTAACGCTGCAGACGCAGGCTCACCCTGTTTAGCGATCGCAAAATCTGTCGCTAAAGAATCGGTCTGAGCGGCACGCAGATACTGAGACTCTACTGGGTCACGATCAGGACTTGGATTGAGCTGTAGTAATGGTTCTGACTGGTCAGCTGATGACAACCTCGGTCGAGACGACCGCTGACGCGAGTTCACCGACTTTTGTTGAATGCCACGCACCTGCCGATATCGAGCGAGTTCTTCCTCAATACGAACATCTAAACTGCCCAATGCAGCCTGTAGAGTAGGATGTAGAGACTCTGAATCTGAATTCACTGATGAGGTAGGATGCTGTACTGAAGAACGGCGGCGCATGTCTAACTCCTGCCAAATTTATGCCAACTCATAGGTCTAGGATAGGCAATACGAGCCAATCCAAGTCAAGATCAATCTCTATATAGGAACCCTGATATTCGCTATAGGAACCCTGATATTCGCTTGAAATTTATTCAATTTCCTATCCGACTCAATATTAACCAAGTCGCGCATCACTGCTAACAAATATGCTTGATTTTCTACATTTTCTAGGAAATTGTTAAGTTATTGAGGATAATGACTCTGCGACCCCAACCATCCAAAAGTTAACGACAATGGCGTTCACATC
>DBGGTD010000621.1:0-5808 GCA_051162585.1 Elainellaceae cyanobacterium | reverse complement strand
GCTTATCTCAAACGCCACGTCGTTCAAGTCGAACTCGTGATTGTGACATCCCTAACAGCTGTAGCCCGAAAGATCATTATTTTTGACTTTACCAAAGTAGGCGGATTTGAGCTGATCGGGCTGGGCATCGCAGTCTTTGCCCTGTCGATTAGCTATTGGATTGTTAGACGTACCACGCGCTATAGGAGCGATCGCGATAATTCGTAAATTTACACCTAACGATCGCCCTGCTGTTAATGCATCGTCAGCAGATTCCGGTATGCGCTACTCAATCCTGACTCACCTCAACTCGCCAGATATTCTCGCATGTCGGCTTTACGCTTACGGAGCTTTGTGAGTGCTTCACGCTCAATTTGGCGCACTCGCTCGCGACTGATGCTCAAGCGATCGCCAATCTTGGCTAGCGTCATCGTCTGCCCGTCGCGGAGCCCAAACCGCAGCGATAACACTTCCTGTTGCTGAGGCGTTAGATCTGCCATGAGCTTTTCCAACTCTCCTCTAAGAGCAGACTGAGCTGCAAAGTCTTCAGGAGAAGGGCCTGTGTCTTCGAGCAGCTCCCCAAGTTCCGTATCTTGATTATCTCCAACGCGCAAATCGAGTGAAAGAGGCAAGCGCGATCGCTCTAGATATTCGCGGACTTGCTTTGTAGTCAGGTCTAGATTGTCGGCGAGTTCTGCCACGGTTGCAGAACGCCCCAACTCCTGTGCAAGCTGTCGCTGAGCCTTCTTAATCTTGTTTAATTTCTCAGTGATGTGAATCGGTAAGCGAATCGTACGACCCTTTTCAGCGATCGCCCGTGTGATAGCTTGTCGAATCCACCAGTAGGCATAGGTTGAAAATCGATATCCCTTCGATGGATCAAATTTCTCGACACCGCGCTGCATTCCAATTGTTCCCTCTTGGATCAAGTCCAACAGATCAACGTTCCGCTTGATGTATTTCTTTGCCACAGACACGACCAGCCGCAAGTTGGCCTCAACCATTTTGCGCTTTGCAAACTGCCCTTCGTCGATTACCTGCTGCAGCTCAGCCTGAGATAAGCCAACCTGCTGAGCCCACTCATCCAATGTGGGGTCACGCCCTAGCTCATTCGCCAGGTCATCTCTACTTGCTTGAACCTTATTCACTCGTTGAACCTGCTTCCCATAGAGCACCTCTTGCTCGTGGGTTAGCAAGGGAACGCGCCCAATCTCTTTAAGATAGGAACGAACTGGATCAGTCGTAGGTCGAGCCGTTTTCATAGCGAAGCCTAAACCTTAGATTGCCTAAAAATCAGTTGCGTACAGAAATATTCCTACCAACGCATTGCCTGCACCGTCGTATCTCTTTCAAGTCAACAAGAACACAAGTTAGCAATTTGAAACTTGAACTCAGCAAGTCAGACTTCGAGCGATCGCAGCGAGCATCCTACATTCCACAGAGGCTTTGACAACATTTGAAGGACAACTTGGCTAGAGAAGGCGGCGCATTTGCCTAAATATATGCATCACTTTGACCCCTCAGACAACCAACATCTACAAGCTCATTGGCAAATTGTTCATCTTACAAATCTATAATGCCTTTAGATGTCAGCACACAGCTAGGCAAAAGACCGCAAACCTCTGAACATAAGCCAAATAGCCGACTATTGATACTACACATGATGCTGCATGAAAATCGCTTTGAATCTCGTATCAGAATCAAGCAATTCAAAACCAACTGTTAAGTAGTGTAACATTTATGAGGAATAATTGAAGTGCTATCTGATTCGAAATAGATAAAACAGCCTTACCAGTTGCACTCAGAATACCCAAAAGGCTTATTAGGAAATGCATCTTGTTAAACAAAACGATCGCAAAATTTCTGAATCGAGTCGACTTGGGTTCTTTATCTTTAAGAAATAAACGAGTGATTGACCTATGCTGTTTGCGCACACCTAGAAGACAGTCTTAAGGGATTGGGGTTTTGCAGGAGAAGGGGGGAGAATATGCCTAGTCGAGATAGAGAGTACTGAGCGCATGAAGCCAATCCAGACATTTAACGTCTCCCCGGCCCTTCCTTCAGAGCTTGAACCGTTACGTAAACTAGCATACAACTTGCACTGGGACTGGAATTATGAGGCGACTGATTTGTTTCGTCGCCTCGATCGAGATTTGTGGGAGTCTAGCCATCATAACCCTGTCTTGATGCTAGGGACTATTAGTCAAGAGCGCTTGCGGGAAGTCTCTGAAGATGAAGGCTTCTTGGCTCACATGGATCGAGCCGTTCGGCAATTAGACAGTTATCTACAAGAGCGCACGTGGTATCGCAAACATCGCTTGGGAAACCGGATTAACCAGAGTGCGATCGCATCAGACCCCAAAGATTGCTACGCCTATTTTTCCGCAGAGTTTGGATTGACCTCCTGTCTGCCAATCTATTCAGGAGGATTAGGGGTATTGGCCGGTGACCATCTCAAGTCAGCAAGCGATTTGGGCTTGCCCTTGGTCGGGGTTGGCCTGCTTTATCAGGAAGGATATTTTGCTCAGTATTTAAATGCAGACGGTTGGCAACAAGAGCGCTATCCCATCAATGACTTTTACAATATGCCGCTTCACCTGGAGCGCCAGCCAGACGGGTCAGAACTGAGAATATCAGTTGACTATCCGGGGCGCACTGTCTATGCTCGCGTCTGGAGGGTTCAAATTGGTACGGTTCCACTTTACATGTTGGATACCAACATTGAGCCTAATAACCAATACGATCAAGACATTACAGATCAGCTGTATGGCGGCGATATTGACTTGCGGATTCATCAAGAAATCATGCTAGGCATTGGTGGCGTCAAGATGCTAAGAGCTTTAGGGCTCAATCCCACGGCCTATCACATGAACGAAGGACACTCAGCATTTCTATCCTTAGAGCGTCTCCGCAGGCTGATCGAGGAATATGGACTGACTTTTTCCGAGGCTCAGCAGGTCGTTCAATCAAGTCAATTGTTTACCACTCATACTCCCGTTCCTGCCGGTATTGACTTATTTCCTCCCGATAAGGTGATGTATTATCTGGGCGACTACGCAGGCAAATTTGGGTTACCCAAAGAAGAGTTTCTTTCACTTGGGCGAGAAAATCCAGGAGACTTATCAGCCCCATTCAGCATGGCAATTCTGGCGATTAAGATGGCCACGTTTGTCAACGGAGTCAGTCAACTGCATGGAGCCGTGTCTCGCTCAATGTTTTCTGGGATGTGGCCCAACTTGCCCCTCAATGAAGTGCCTATTGTAGCCATCACAAATGGGGTTCATGCCTATAGCTGTGTGGCAAAGTCAACCCAGGATCTGTATGAGCGATATCTGGGGACTGATTGGCCCACCGCCCCTATTGAAAGCCCAATTTGGGAGCGCGTTGCCTCGATCCCAGACGAGGAACTGTGGCGTAATCATGAACGGGCCCGTTCCGATTTAGTCGTATTTGTGCGGGAGTGGCTCCAGAAAACGCTACTCGCACGAGGCGCATCGACAGGAGAACTTGCCCAAGCTCGAGAGGTTTTAGATCCGTCAGTTTTGACCATCGGCTTTGCCCGTCGATTTGCAACCTACAAGCGGGCAACCCTGTTTCTGCGCGACCTAGATCGCATCAAACACATTCTTCGAGGAAGTGAGCTAGGCGGCAAACGGCAGGTACAGTTTGTTATTGCAGGTAAGGCCCACCCGAAAGATATTCCTGGTAAAGAACTCATTCGACAGATTGTTCATTGTATTCGGGAAGAAGACATGACTCACAACATGGTCTTTTTGCCCAACTATGACATCAACGTGTCGCGCATGATGGTCGCCGGATGCGATGTCTGGCTAAATACACCCCGTCGCCCGAGAGAAGCGTCTGGCACAAGCGGGATGAAGGCAGCCATGAACGGATTACCTAATTTAAGTGTTCTAGACGGCTGGTGGGATGAGTCAGATTACGTTCGAACGGGTTGGCCCATTGGACATGGGGAGAATTATGATGACCCTACTTATCAAGATGACGTTGAGGCAAACGCTCTCTATGATCTGCTTGAGCAAGAGGTCGTTCCGCTTTTCTATGATCGTGATGATGAGGGGCTTCCGCGCGGCTGGATTGCCAAAATGAAGGATGCAATTCGGCTTAATTGCCCTCACTTCAACACCGCCCGGATGCTATCTGAATATGCGACACGAGGATATTTCCCATCGAGCGATCGCTACTACACGATGATCGATAACGAATATGCCCCTGCCAAAGAACTCGCCCATTGGCAAACGTCCTTATTTGAACATTGGTATGACATGCGCATTGAGGATATCAAGATCTCTGAATTGGGCGATGTCCAGGTGGGGCAAGTGATTTCGGTCAAAGCACGAATCAACCTAGGCACCTTGAGTCCTAAAGATGTCCAAGTTGAGCTCTACAAAGGATCTGTTAATGCTGATGGAGACATTGCTGATGGCAACCCCGTCGTTATGGACTATCAAGGACAAGATCCGCAAACCCCCCATGTCAGCATCTATACAGTTGATGTTGCATATGCCGCGAGCGGTTTACAGGGGCTTTCCCTACGAGTCATGCCAAACCACGAACATCTCAGCAGTCCATACGCTCCACGGTTGATTTTATGGGCTTAGATGAGCATGACTGGCCTTCGATGTAGCGGTTGCGCTTGAGTTAGGCAGGGTGGTGTAGGCATACCGTGCCCTACACCACCATTCCCACGGTTACCGCAGTAACAACGCACGTGTAAATTGCTATATCCCTTTTGATGAGAATTGCTGAAGGATGACCATTTGTATAGACAACCACCGCCAACTTGTGCCAGGATCTAAACATTGGTAGCAAATTTATCATCACATCATACGGTTTCGATGTTTGGCTTTCAACAGTGCTAGCGATTTGTTGTTTGACCTGTATAGCCTCTATTCTTTGTCAGACCTAGGTTTTTCTCTATGCTGTCCTCTCCTCAATCATTTCTTTCCCTACGCAATCTGGGGCTCAGTATTGCCACAGTCGCGGTCGTGGCGATCGCCCCTTCATCCACCTATCGAGTTGCTCTCGCCGAAACAGAAGCAGCACAAGGACAACCCCTTACTCTCTTATCTGATGTTCAAGAAGCCAATGCCGTAACGGGTGTTGTGACAGCACGGGGAAATGTCCAGATTTTTTATCCAGCTCGTCAAATGGAAGCAACTGCTGTCCAAGCGCAGTATTACAGCAGAGAGAGGCGAATCGTCTTGAGCGGTAATGTCTTCGTCTTGCAAGAAGGCAACAGCCTTCAAGGTGAAACCATCACCTATCTCATTGATGAAGGACGCTTTGTAGCGCTACCTGACCAGGGAGAACAAGTTCAGTCTGTTTACCTAGTTCCTGGCTCTGAACCCACTTCACAGACAACACCAGTCAGCGCACCCGAAGCGGACTACAATCCAAAGCCAGAATTCAAGGACCCAATCAGTCCTTAGATTTGGGTGCAGGGTCTAGCGATCTCTCCAAGCTCACTGTCTATCCGCCCCTTTGTCCCATATGCCCCATGACACATGTTTATGAGTCTTTGGGGTCTAGACAAGATTTATCGAATCACAGGCTCTTGCAGACATAGAGTGGATATTCTGAGTAGAATGGGTTCTCAGTCTGTTATTCACGCGCTGAGAGCGTGCCTTTGATAAGATTGAGTCCATCCTGTAGATTTCTACATCACTTTTCCTGAGGATTGGTCTGTGAAGATTGTGCTGGAAAATGTTCATAAGTCGTACGGCAAGCGAGCTGTCGTAAATCGTGTCAATGTCTCAGTCCAACAAGGGGAAGTTGTAGGGCTGCTAGGTCCAAATGGTGCTGGAA
>DBGGTD010000620.1:0-7155 GCA_051162585.1 Elainellaceae cyanobacterium | reverse complement strand
GTTTATACCGGCAGCGTTTACGGCATATACCGGCAAAGACCATTGGCAAGTACTGCTCCAAGCGAGAGCAATCGAAAACACGTGCTATGTGATTGCCCCTGCTCAAACAGGCAAGCACTATGCGTTGCGTCAATCTCATGGTCACGCCGTGATTATCGATCCGTGGGGTGTTATTCTCGTTGATGCTGGCGATCAGCCTGGAGTGGCGATCGCCCCTATTGACCCATCTCGGCTGACTCAAGTGCGTCGGCAAATGCCGTCTCTACAACATCGCGTCTTTATCTAATCCAACTCATCCAATCTATAGCAATCCCAGATTAGTTGTGATCGGTGGGGCGGGCGACGCCCCACCGATCACAACCAACTCACAAGCGATTTAGGACGCTATATGAACTGGAATATCATCGGCTGAAGGGAGAGAGTGCTGCCGTGTAAGATATAGCCGTACGCGCTCGCGTTAGGACGTTAAACGTGTGGTGAGCCCCCGCGGCGCG
Source organism: Elainellaceae cyanobacterium (assembly GCA_051162585.1). Lineage (GTDB taxonomy): Bacteria > Cyanobacteriota > Cyanobacteriia > CAZCXK01 > CAZCXK01 > DBGGTD01. The sequence goes on along the minus strand of DBGGTD010000620.1, from coordinate 6,661 downwards.
GGGGCTCACCACACAAACCTGAGTCCGTAGGACTATAAAACAACCCTATTGGAAACTGGCGTCGAGGGTGATTGCATGACAGAACGCCAGTTACCTATTCTCGTTGTGATTCCCTGTTCAGCACTCCCATGAATGTGATTCTCTTGCTAACAGCTGGTGTGATTACTGTGCTTGTCTCAACCTGGTTGGTTGAGGTTCTAAAAGACACCGCACAAACGGCGATCGCCATTGGGCTGATCGTGCTCATTGTATTGATGTTGTTTGGCATCCACCCCGGCGATGTCTTCCAGCAAATCAAAGATCTCCTGACAATTTAACCAGCGCGTCTTTCATCACTGCAGGCAGGCGACGCATCACTTTTCCCTTCTCTCGATCGACCGGAACCAAAGCAACTTGGGCAGTCACGTATAGATGTTGCCCATCCGGGGACTGAATTTTATAGTCCCAATTGAGTCGCACTCCGGCAATGGGCTGCATGCGCGTTTTAATAACTGCCTCTGCTCCCATGAGAAGCGGTCGATGATAGCGGATTGAAAGGTCAATGACAGGAAGATCACACCCAATCGCAACCAGATCGGCAAAGCTGACACCGAGCGATCGCAGGCATTCAACACGTGCTTCCTCCATCCAAGCAATATAGGATCCGTGCCACACGACACCTGCATAGTCAGTATGGTGAGGTTGCGCCCGGACAGGATACTCAAACCAATTTTTATTGAGCAGTCGAGGTGAATTTTGAACCTCATTTGACGAAAGTTGGTGTTGCATAGGTCGACAATTCAACTCTTCACTACAGTCAGCTAGCTGTCAGCCCCATTTTAAATCGCGCCTATTTCTAGCCTGGATGTTCTCCATGGGGAACATTCCAGATTTTGGGCTGAAGGGGATTCAAAAATGTTTACATATCATGCCGTTCCCCAAGAATCGGAAAATCTCAACCATCAATCCTCTTTCATGACTAATTCTGGCGCTAATTCGGGTTTATTTGGGTCAGCTTTTTCTATTCATTCGCATTGGTTTGGCAGAGTCTTTTTCTATCGCGAACTATTGAAAATTATGTAGTTTTACTTGACATGCGTCGTGAGACATTGATGGACATATTGATACAAATCAAAAATTATGAAATCAGGGTGCTAAAACGTGTAAAAGCCTTGACGCAGCGGTATGATTTGTTTAACAAGGTCGTCTTCAAAAGCCAATTTATAATCCTAGATTGAAGGGATTTAAGTGTTACCAATTGAAGCCATTGATAATTGATTATCCGTACATAGTTTAGGGGTTGGACATATGATAAGAATGGAAAAAATTCTGCTGGCTGATTCGGGAACTGGGCAGTCTGAAGCGATGCTCAAGTTCTTGATGGATATTCCCTTATTCCAACGCGCTAACATTACAATCCTACATGTAGTTCCTCCCCAAGTGACCGCTGAAGCAATGACCTACAAATGGGAAGAAGGCGGCAAAACCTTAGCTCGCGCTATTCAATCCCTTCAGCTCGACACTGACCAGGCGGTTGCTATGCTTCGGGAAGGTGATCCTAAAAATGTCGTGTGCAAGGTCGCGGAGGAAATCGATGCGAACCTGATCATCATGGGGTCACGGGGGCTTAAGCGGCTGCAGTCTATCTTGGAAAATTCGGTGAGCCAATATGTGTTCCAGCTTGCCTCTCGTCCAATGCTGCTGATTAAGGACGATATCTATGTGAAGAGGATTCGTCGAGTTCTTGTTACAATCGACCGTTCCGAATCAGCACAGCAGGCGCTACAGCTTGCACTGCCCCTGATGCGAGACATTAAGGGAGGAGAATTAGTGTTGGTTCACGTCAATCCTGACTTAAAAACAATCCCAGATCAGCCCACCGGCAATCCTGAACAAGACCCTGTGTTAGAGCCTGCGGTAGCTGAGGCGAAAAAAATGGGCATTAAATATCGCTGTGAAGCACCTGCGGGTAAGCCAGGAGCTAGAATCTGTCAGCTTGCTGAAGATCTTGATATTGATTTGTTAGTGATGGGCTCTCCCGAACGCCGTCCCTCCATTGCAAAAGGGCTTCCTGATTTAGATCGGTTGCTGGGGCAATCTCTATCTGACTATGTTCGCGTGTATGCGCCATGTCCTGTGTTGTTGGTGCGTTTGCCAGATTAATCGACCGAATTGCAGGGAGATGAGATGCCATTCTATTAAATTTGGGCGTTGCTGAATCTCGGTATAACGCGATTTGATTCGTGTCTCTATGAGTAGTTAGTTTATACTGGCGTTCAGCAACGTCAAAGATTTATGTTGGTTGGCCATTAAAAAGCGTTAGAAGAGAATTGCCTTCTAACGCTGGGTTGTAACTCAATATTATTAAGTAGCAAATCCTGCTTAATGGACCGCCAACTTGCGAACCTACTTAGCTTCTCTGCTTGCCGTCTGAATGTAAAGGATAAGCAAGAAAACCGTTGGAACCAGCACGAATAAGATGCTGGCAACAAATCCTAAATCATTAACTTCCATTAGATCCAGCCTCTTAAATTCATCAAAACTATTGCAGACATCAAAAAATCCTATCTATTAGGATATCACCCTACTACTCTGTAAGCACAATTTGAGACATAGACGTAATTGCTAATCCCTGCAAGCCAATGCCTCGGATGACTAGTCACCTCCCAATATCACTTCTTTTTGGTCTGAGGCTTTGTGACAACGGTGATAGGGCCATTGACAATCGTCTGACATGCTAATCGGTAGCTATCGGGCCGCTTTTTGAGTTTTTGCTTTTCTGCTTCAGTTTTTGGAGAAAGATTCTCCATGCCCTCAACAATCTCGACGATGCAGGTTCCGCATTGACCATAGCCGCCGCAATTCATGAGTTTGCCCTTGAGGGTGTAGAGATCAATTTGATTCTCAATTGCCTTAAGCCTTAAGTTTGCACCCTCAGCAACAATAATTTCTTGATCTTCATCACGAAATTTAATGGTAGTCATGATCTGACCTCTCCTCAAGGTTGCGTTGCTCTGCTCACATACTTGTTCTTAGGTTAAGAGGTTCTAACTTTCGAAATACGTCTTTCCGTCTTTTCAAGTGTTGTAACGCTAGTTAGTTACACCTCTTAATGAAGACTAGCGGATACCGTTGTAACTCAGCAAGAAGAAACAGGAGTCGAGCGGGGGGATCTGGTTTCAGTCGCCACCTGAGTCGCTAGGGTGATTTGCCTAACAAGCAGATGTATCTGAGGGAAGCAGTAGTTATCCAGTAAGTAAAGAATAAGATGACCGCTATATAGCAATCCCAGATGGGATTGCTATATCAAGTCAGTCAATCAGGGTAATTTCTCATGTAATCTGCATGTAAATGAGAGGCGATCGCTCATTTTTAGACATTTGTCAGACCAGAGCGTTGCAACCAACGAAAATAAATTCGGTTTTTGGTATCGTAATCGACTGCCACAATGGCAGAATAAGGGAGTCTGTATCGTGAACAAAATTGAATTGGTTGCTGAAGTGTCTTCATAAAACTTGAAATCGAGAGCGGTTTTATGGAACACTTCTTTATACACTTTCATTTTTATAAGCGTATTGTCCGGCCACTCAAATAGGCGGCTTCATGAGTTGCTTAGAGGGTGCAGGGAGTCAGTTCCTGGCTCTTGGCGATCGCTTAGCTGATAGGCTTGTCAGTGTCAGGCACCTTAATAAAAGGCTGAATTTAGCATTGAAACACTATTAGAGGAGGAGCGTAGTCGATGGGACTACCTTGGTATCGAGTACACACAGTCGTTCTGAATGATCCAGGACGGCTGATTTCTGTACATTTGATGCACACGGCTCTGGTTGCTGGGTGGGCTGGCTCGATGGCTTTATACGAGCTGGCTATCTTTGATCCAAGCGACCCGGTCCTGAACCCTATGTGGCGTCAGGGCATGTTTGTATTACCATTCATGACACGCCTAGGTGTCACCGAATCTTGGGGGGGGTGGAGCGTCACCGGAGGTCCTGCAATTGATACAGGGTTCTGGTCATTTGAAGGCGTTGCTGCTGCCCATATCGTATTGTCAGGTTTGTTATTCCTAGCGGCTTGCTGGCACTGGGTATATTGGGATCTTGAGCTGTTCCGCGATCCTCGGACGGGCGAACCGGCTCTTGACCTGCCCAAAATGTTTGGCATCCATTTGTTTCTATCTGGGCTGCTTTGCTTTGGTTTTGGCGCATTCCACTTGACCGGGCTATTTGGTCCGGGCATGTGGGTATCTGATCCCTACGGCTTAACGGGAAGCGTGCAATCCGTTGCACCCGCATGGGGACCTGAAGGCTTCGACCCATTCAATCCAGGCGGGATTGTGGCCCATCACATTGCTGCGGGAGTCGTTGGAATTATTGCTGGACTCTTTCACTTAACCGTTCGTCCGCCCGAGCGCTTATATCGAGCTCTGAGGATGGGGAACATCGAAACCGTCTTGTCTAGCAGTATCGCCGCTGTATTTTTTGCAGCGTTTGTGGTCGCTGGAACCATGTGGTACGGCAGCGCGGCAACTCCGATCGAGTTGTTTGGTCCGACTCGCTACCAGTGGGATAGCGGCTACTTCCAGCAAGAAATTGATCGTCGAGTCCAGACGGCTCTTGCTGACGGTGAGAGTAAGGCAGACGCATGGGCAACTGTACCCGAGAAGCTCGCCTTCTATGACTACGTGGGCAATAGCCCTGCAAAAGGTGGTTTGTTCCGCGTCGGTCCGATGAATAACGGAGATGGTATTGCTCAGAGCTGGTTGGGGCATCCCGAGTTTAAAGATGCAGAGGGAAGAATGCTGACGGTTCGTCGCCTGCCCAACTTCTTTGAAACGTTTCCAGTGGTGCTGACTGACAAAGATGGCATCGTTCGTGCTGATATTCCGTTCCGTCGAGCTGAATCAAAGTATAGTTTTGAGCAAGTTGGCGTAGCGGCGACCTTCTATGGTGGGGACTTAAACGGTCAAACGTTTGATGATCCAGCGTTAGTGAAGCAGTTTGCCCGCAAGGCTCAATTGGGTGAACCCTTCTCCTTTGACCTAGAAACACTAGGTTCAGACGGTGTGTTCCGAACAAGTCCACGGGGATGGTTTACCTTCGGACATGCAGTTTTTGCGTTATTGTTCTTCTTTGGTCATATTTGGCATGGGTCACGGACGCTGTTCCGAGACGTGTTTGCTGGAATTGACCCTGATCTATCTGAAGAGCAGGTCGAATGGGGATTCTTCCAAAAAGTGGGTGATAAATCAACCCGCCGTGAAGAGCCTATCTAACGCGTTGCTTTGCAGCAGTAGGTTTGCGCAATAATGCAGTAAGTAAAGAGGATGGTCTTTTTGAGCAAGTAGAAAAGGTAGCTCATTAGACCATTCTTTCATTTAACTAGTAAACTATTAGTAACTCGACTCTTGGGGAGCTTACACAGATGGAAAGTGTCGCATATATTCTTGTCTTAGCTGGTGCGATTGGTGTGCTATTTTTCGCGATCGCCTTTCGTGAACCCCCTCGTATCAACAAATAGGCATGCAACAGTTGCTTGAATACCAAATGATTCAAGCTCATTCAACATTACCGCTGTAATCAATGCAGTGTCTCGTAAATGGCCTGAGTTTGCTCCATGTCCTGGCATCATGACCGACGGATTTTTAGGACATGAGGACATTTTCTCAGGCTTTCTGTTTGCAATCTTGCTGCCAAGGTGCTACCTTGGCAAATCGTATCCCTAAAACGATATTTGCCTGTTTTAGTGAGTTGACTCCTTTTTTGCCCAGAGGGCGTTCATCATGCGATGTCCATTTTGCCAATTTCCAGATAATCGAGTCCTGGAATCACGCTCAGCCGAGTCTGGTCAGAGTGTTCGGCGGCGACGCGAATGCTTAGAATGCAAGCGCCGCTTCACTACGTATGAGCGCATCGAGTTCGTGCCGATTACAGTAATTAAGCGAAATGGCGATCGGGAATCGTTTGATCGGTCAAAGCTTCTTCGGGGGATTGCACGAGCCTGCGAAAAAACAGGAGTTCCTACCGTGCATCAAGAAAACTTGGTCGATGAGATTGAAGCTGAGTTGCAGCAGCGATCGCTCCGTGAGGTTGCGAGCAACGAAATTGGGGAGCTTGTCCTACACCACTTACAAAATCTGAATGAGGTCGCATACGTCCGATTCGCTTCAGTCTATCGCCAGTTTCAAGGAATTCGCGATTTTGTAGACGCTCTTAATCATTTGCAGCAAGCCTCTGATCAAGACCCATCAGAAAAAAAGACTGAGCAACCCTCAACACCCGAATCAAATTCATCGACGCACGGCGGGCGTCAGCCTTCAATTCGCTGACCTCCATCCCTCAGAAAATAAATTTTTAGATCCTTCCCAGATGGGTTGTGAGCGGTGGGGCGGGCTTAGTCCGCCCCACCGCTCACGCACAATTCACAAGCGATTTAGGATCGCTATATAGAATGCTTCGTCTTCTTTTGGTATATAAAGATATGCTTATTTATATCTCTTTATGTTTTGGATGCACCATTAAAGGTTAGGATGATACATTTGGGAGACAGGCCATTTGGGCGATTTTTTGAGATCATAGCATTCATCATCAGATCGCTTAGAATGAGATCTACGCAAGTCTGACGCAGTGGTCTGCAGTTGGATGTTCGCGCGTCTCAAGGAAACTAAAATTTACGGAGATAATCA
>DBGGTD010000619.1:0-2510 GCA_051162585.1 Elainellaceae cyanobacterium | reverse complement strand
ATCGGATGTTGAATCCGATGCTTAGGGTCTGTAAAAAAACAACGTTCATCCGCTGAGTTTTTTTTAACGTCGAGAAGTTGATATTCGCTGAGCTATCTGGTTGAGTGATTGTCTTTAGGTTTGATCTATTATTTAATCTATTAAAACAGGAGAATGAATTCATGTGGCATCGTGTGTTGATCGCACTTGTGGTTAGCCTTTTGGGTTTGACATCTGCACTCATTCCTGCATCCCCAGCCCAAGGAGCAGGCTGCACGCTAACTGCCATCGTATGGGAAGGCTACACCGATTCATCGTTCACCGAAAAGTTTGAGCAAGAAACCGGCTGTCTTGTCAAGGCAACCTATGCAGGGTCTAGCGACGAAATGTTTGCCAAATTTCGTGCCGGACGCGGACGCACCTATGATTTAATCTCTGCGTCAGGAGACATCACCGAACGGCTTTACCAGGCAGGCTTAGTTCAACCCATCGATACCAGCAAATTAGACAACTTTGATGAGATTTTTCCATCCTTTCAACGAGGTAACTGGAATACATTTGACGGGCAACCCTATGGAGTGACCTTTGCTTGGGGCCCCAACGTGCTGATCTACAACACGAATGAAGTAGCCACAACGCCCGAATCGTGGAATATCTTGTTTGATCCTCAATATGCAGGGAAAGTCACAATCCCTGACAACCCGATTACCATTGCAGATGTGGCGCTCTGGCTAGGTAAAGACGATCCTTACAACTTAACAGAGGATGATTTGGCAGAGGTCAAAGATAAATTGCTTGAGCTCCGTCCAAGCATTCGCAAATTTTGGACAACTGGAGGAGAACTCGCAAACCTTTTTCAGTCGGGAGAAGTCGTTTTAGCCCATGCATGGCCTCTCACCTATACTCAGTTGGATGAAGCGGGTTTTCCGATTAACTCAGTGAGTCCAAAAGGTAAACTCACCGGATGGACGGATTCATGGATGATTTCTAAAAATTCTCGAAATGTCGATGCCGCTTATCGGTGGATCGATTACATTCTCAGTGGTGAGGGGCAAAAAGGGGTTATGGATGTAACCGGATATTCAGGAGCGACTGAGGCGGGTGTTGAGGCAATTGGTCCGGAGAGAGCGAAGGAGCTATATATGGATGATTTGTCGCTTCATTCAGAAATCAATATGTGGCAGAGCGTCAAAGACTACGATAAATGGGTACAAGTTTGGAACGAAATTCGCAGCTAACCTGCCTTAGCTCACTATGTCCTTGCTCTCGCGTTCGGACATCAACCATGTGTGTAGCCCCAACTCCCTTGAGTAAGAGCTACAGATGATTGACGATGCGGGTGTGAAAATCCAAATTCAATCAATCAGAAGTAACTCGTACACAGCATCTCCCTACTTCAGCCCATGAAAACCTTGACTCGAAAGCTGCAGTTCAGCATTGATCGCTAATGCTCGTGCTTCTGCTGCTTCTAGAGGTGAAATGCCGCGAAGTTGATGAAAACGATGCCATTGTTCACGGCGACGACTCAAAAGTAATTGCACATTGTCTGTAGACATACTGACTTGCCTCCCATAACTTTGAACCTATCCGAAAACACCGTTAGGAGTTTTGGATTTCAAAAACTCTAGCAAGTTTTCGGATAGGCACTTTATCGAAACTTGATACACTAATTGTAGTTTTGGGGGAGGCGGCTGCGCGTCATACTAATGGATCATCTCAGTGAGTGATACTTGAGATGGTATAGCTCTACGGGCTCAGGTTTGTGTGTAGAACCCGCACGCCGCGCGGGTTCTACACACGTTCAGCGTCCTAATGCGAGAGCGTAAGGCTATACAACTATCAAAGCCAAGGCATTAGAAAATCCGCACAATGAGCGGATAGTGGACAGGCTCATCAGACTTGTTGAGCGATCGAACGATTGCCCAAACCGTCAGTCCCCAATGCCAGATAAAGCCAAGCGGAACTAAAAAGAATCCGAGTAAGCCTAGCGTGATGAACGACAACACTCCAATAATGACGCTCCAGAACCAAACGTTGAAATGAAAATTGATAGCTTCTTTCGCATTTGCTTTCACTACCGGATCGTCAGACACCATCAGAATCGCAATGGGTGCACCGATTGCGAGTAAGGTCGTACTCAAGAAGATTGAGCCATGACAGATGGCTGACAATAGCTTTCGTTTATCTGTGTCATACATTCCGCTTTGAACCAAGGCTCTACCCCCTTTTTGTACTATGTTCCTACGGACTCAGGTTTTTGTGGTGAGCCCCCGCGCCGCGGGGGCTCACCACACGTTTAACGTCCTAACGCGAGAGCGTAAGGCTATAAAACCTGTATGCAACATAGACATCATATCGAATGCAGCAAATTCTAGGCAGGTGAGGAAACCGAATCAGATATAAGATGCGAACTCACCTAAGCAGTATCAAGTAGGGCTAAATGAAAGATGCCGTCACCTTGATTAACGAGGGGATTCCGCGTATGCCCGATGACGATCCCGTTTGCAGGCGCATGAACAGTGGTGCTGCGT
>DBGGTD010000618.1:0-2367 GCA_051162585.1 Elainellaceae cyanobacterium | reverse complement strand
CCGCGAATAGATTTCTCCTTCGCGAAACAAGAAAATTGCGGAGCCTAGTACCAAATAAATGAGTGTCGTCGAAACGCTAATCCATCGCAATTCATCAACCGGGCTGATTGCCACCCCTGGATACAGCCCAAATGTGGCATACGACAAAATAAAAAGACCCAAAACAGGCCAAAGCTGCCAATAGATTTCAGGATTGACGTCAGGGCTATCGAAAAACTGCCCTAGATAGACACTAAGCATCCCAGAAACGACTAACCCGATCAGATCGGCCCCCATCATCAGCGCAATGGTGGGCCAAGACAGGGTAGATACTGTCAGCGCCTTAATAGTTGGACGTAACGTGCGGTTAAGCTGCATGTGAATTTTCACTCCTCACGCTACTACTGTATGTCATCACCCAGCCGAAAATGTGTCCATTTTTGTTCTACAAACTGAGAAAAGTCTTGACGGAATCGCTCCGGTGCAAATCGTTCGGCATTTTGTCGGGCATAATCTGGACTAAAGTGATGGATACCCGATTCAAATTCTTTAATGCTCTCTATCAAACTCTCGACGGATTGTTCTAAAAAAAAGAGTCCAGTCTTTCCAGGAATCACCGTCTCGGTTACGCCACCTTTACCGAAGGCAATCACGGGAGCACCCGCAGCTTGGGCTTCGACAGCAGCGATGCCAAAATCTTCTTCTGCCGCATACACAAAGGCTTTACATCGCGCCATGTAGCTAGCGACGACTGTCTCAGACTGGGGAGTGAGAAACTGGATATTGGGTGCGGCCAGGCGACGAAGCTTGCGTCCATCGGGGCCGTCTCCCATCACAACGAGCGGCAAGCCCAAGCGAACGAATGCCGCCACAATCAGCTCAACCTGCTTATAGGGAACAAAGCGCGCGAGAACGAAGTAAAAATTTTCTCGCTGACAGTGGGGATCAAATCGCTGTACCGCAACAGGCGGATAAATCACCGTGGATCTGCGGCGATAGGTTTTCCAGATGCGGCGGGCAACATAGTGCGAATTTGCGACGAAATGATCGACTCGATTGGCGCTGGCGAGATCCCAAAGCCGCAGATAATGCAGAATGAGTCGGGCGATCGCCCCTTTGATGCCGCTCTTCAGCCCTGCCCCTTGCAGATATTGGTGTTGCAAATCCCAGGCATAGCGAATCGGAGTATGCACATAACTAATGTGAAGCTGATCAGCTCGGGTGATCACCCCTTTTGCAACAGCATGGCTGCTCGAAATTACCACATCGTAGCCAGACACGTCTAGCTGCTCAATCGCGAGGGGCATCAGCGGCAAATAGCTGCGAAATGAGCGCGTCGCAAACGGCAAATTTTGAATAAATGATGTGTGAACTGGCCGATGGTGAATAAAGTCGGTTGAGGAGTTGTCTAAAAAGTTGACCAGGCTATAGAGTGCAGCATCAGGATACAGGGAGAGAATTTGTTCTACAACCCGTTCTGATCCGGCATAGTTAACCAACCACTCATGAACAACCGCTACTCTCATTGACCTAATGGGAACACCACAGGGGCGATCGCATCTGAAACGACGAGCCAAGACGAATCGCTATAAGATACCGTATCAGACATTCAGTCGAGTCTTCTCCTCTGTCCCGAATGTTTTCCGGACGCAATGAATAGAGTATTATCATCTCCAGCATGTCTCAAAAAACTAACATGGGGTGTTTGACGACGTGTATAAGAGTGGGCAATCGTTTAAGTGGTCAGTCTGCACTAAAACGATATGACACTAAGACGTGAGGAGGAAACGCATTGCATCTAGATAGGGAAGCAAACGCTTCGCAGGAGATTATCGTCTTTACGCCAGAGAGCCAGCTACGACGACCCAGCGTGCTTATTAAGCAAATGGGTCAAGACTTGCTGAACTCTAAAGAGCTTGCCTGGCAGCTACTCTATAAAGCCATCAGCATTCGCTATCGGCAGGCTGCTTTGGGTCCACTTTGGGCATTCTTACCGCCCATCATCGTCGCGGCGACGTCGACGGCGCTAAAAAACAGTGGCGTGATTGCGATTCGAGATACGTCGATTCCGTATCCGATTTATGTCATGTTTGCGACAGCCCTGTGGATTCTGTTTGCCAGAAGTTTTGAGCTCCCTTTGAAAGCGATGCGAGACGGCAAACAGTTGTTGACGACGATTCGAATGCCGATTGAGGGGTTATTGTTAGCCGCTGTGGGTGAATTGCTATTTGACCAGGCGATTCAGTTTTTAGTGCTGGCGGTCGTGTTCGTTGCGTTCCAGATCCAGGTGACGTGGGGCATTCTTCTCGCTCCGTTTGCAGCTCTTCTACTCATGTTTTTGGGGATTGGGTTGGGGCTATTTCTGGTGCCTGTTGGGAGCCTTTATAC
>DBGGTD010000617.1:0-9188 GCA_051162585.1 Elainellaceae cyanobacterium | reverse complement strand
ACCTCAGCCTGATGAGGCGCCGCATTTATTGGGCTAACCCAGTTGAATCGATTGGCGTCTCACCCACCGATTTAGGGGGGAGAGGGACAAAGCCTGTTGGATCAGACTCCAGATTCTGTGAGTTAGTCGTTTGAGCAGTATGAGCCGATGGTGGAACAGACGGCGATTGGTCGAGCCTGATAAAGCTCGTCTTGTCGTCAGAGTCACTCGATGGAGAGGGGGATGATGCCTCTGATAATGATTTTTCTAATTCTTGATCAAATTCCTCCAACGACGAATCGCTAGAGGGCAAGGCAGTGTGTTGAGCTAAGCGATTAAGCGCTCGAATTGCCCATTCTCGAACCGATTCACTCGACGCATCAGTCAAAGGCTCACACAGGGCGATCGCCCGTTTGATTGCTCCTAGCCCTTCATACGCTTTCACCAAACCAACTTGAGCCTTGATGCGTGCCGAAGCCTTCGCGTCAGAGTGAAAGACGGGCTCAAACTGGGCGATCGCACTTGAATAATCTTTCTGCTTCAGAGCCGCCAGCCCATCATTCAGCCGTTGCTTTGCAGAATTCGCGTTGGTAGGCGATTGGGCGTGCTCCGACCGGGGGGAATCAAACGCATTTCCCATAGCTATCCCTTGCTCACGTGCCCTCAAAGTGATACACACCATGCACCCCAAAATCATCAGTGAGAAAGCCACCAACGATTGGCATGGGTGCCTGTTCAGATTAACAAATTCTAATCTTTCTTTTAATTGCTATATAGCGATCCTAAATCGCTTGTCAATTGTGTTTGAGCAGTGGGGCGGGCGCCGCCCGCCCCACTGCTCATCACTCATCTAGGATTGCTACAGCGATTCGGGCTCTTGCCCTGACACGACGGGCGCAATTGAATTCAGTTCCAACTCTGGATGATCCATTTCGACTTGCTGACAGTTCCACTCATTGCGGAACAGTAATACAGGGCGCCCCCAACTATCCTTAACCGTGACGGTGTTAAACAGCCGACCTGCCTTTTCCAGAGCCTCCCATCCGCCTGCGACCCAGCGAGCGACACTATAGGGAAGCGGCTCAATACGGGTGTCTACGCCATATTCATTCTGCAAACGGAACTGGACGACCTCAAATTGAAGTTGCCCCACCGCTGCCAAAATAGGGTCACGTTTTGACTCATCAGCGGAATACATGATTTGCACCGCTCCTTCTTCGCGAAGCTCGTTGACGCCTTTGCGAAACTGCTTAAATTTAGAAGGATTTGGGTTTCTCAAAAAGGCAAACAGTTCAGGTGAAAAGCACGGAATCCCTTCATACTCCAATCGCTGACCCAAGTAGATCGTATCGCCGATGGCAAAAGCACCCGGATTATTCAAGCCAATCACATCTCCGGGATAGGCTTCTTCGAGAGACTGTCGACCTTGAGCAAATAGCTTTTGGGGGTGTGAGAGACGCACGTTTTTCCCGGAACGAGCATGATTCACCACCATATCTTTCTCGAACTTGCCCGAACACACGCGAATGAATGCAATTCGGTCACGGTGCCTGGGGTCCATATTGGCTTGTAACTTGAAGACGAACCCAGAAAAATCGGGATGAGTGGGGGCAATTTCGCCCTGGTTACTGCGACGCGGGGAGGGCTCTAGCGCATAGTCTAGGAACGATTCGAGAAACAGCTCAACCCCAAAATTGGTCATGGCGCTGCCAAAAAATATAGGAGTCATTTTCCCCTGATGCACGAGATCTAGATCGAGGTCGGCGCCTGCTTCGTCTAGCAGTTCTAATTCTTCTTTGAGCTGATAGTAAAGATCTTGTTCGAGCAAGTCCTCAATGCGGGGGTCGCCCAAATTGATAATGGTGTCATCCGCTGCGCGGCTACCGTGAGCGGTGCGCTTAAAGAGGTGGATTTGCTTTTTGCGGCGATCGAATACGCCCTTGAAGCGATCGCCCATGCCGATGGGCCAATTGACCGCATAGGTTTGCAAGTCTAGCTCTTGCTCAATTTCGTCCATCAGCTCAAGCGGGTCGCGCCCTGGCCGATCGAGCTTATTGAAGAAGGTAAAAATAGGGAGCGATCGCATCCGACAAACTTCAAAAAGCTTCCGAGTCTGAGGCTCTAGCCCCTTTGCCGCGTCTTCAAGCATAACGGCATTATCTGCTGCCGCTAACGTTCGATAGGTGTCTTCACTAAAGTCTTGGTGGCCGGGAGTATCAAGTAGATGAATCCAATAGCCCCCATACTCGAATTGCAGCACCGTTGAGGTGATCGAGATGCCGCGCTGCTGCTCCATTTCCATCCAGTCAGAGGTGGCATGACGCTGGGCACGCCGAGCTTTCACGGCTCCTGCCTCATGAATGGCTCCACCGTAGAGCAGCAGCTTTTCAGTCAGCGTCGTTTTACCCGCATCGGGGTGAGAAATGATGGCAAAATTGCGTCGCTGATCGACTGCTTCCTGCAATTCGGTTTGAAAGTCTGTAGCCATGCCCAATCCTAGTGATTGCGTGTAGAAAACTGGTTGCCCAGATCCTTATTATACGGACTGGTTTCAGCATAGCGGAGGACGGGCTCCCCAACCTGTATGTCGCGGTTTCCTCCTGTCGGGACTCTGTTTGCGATCGCCCTTATCCACCAATGAGCTGACTTCGCCATTGTTCAATATCGTCTCGCGCGGGAGCATAGGCAGATGTTCCTTGGGGCACGAGCGCAGCCGTATCGATAGCATTGTAAAGACTACCCCAGGCAGCGCGATCGCGAGCCAGAGTGAGAATATCTTGGCTCCAGGCTTCAATCAAGCGCTGGGCTTCAGCGTAGGAGGGCTGGTTTTCCTGAATCGTTCGCAATTTGCTAATGGCCCGACTATACGATGACGCTTGCCCAGGTTGCAGCATTGCCCGAGCGTCTTGGATCACCTGCTGGTTTACCGTTTGCTGATCGACGACCGGCTGCCAATCTTGAATAGATTGCTGAGCCGCCTCATAGATTTCAGTCTGCTCTGGCGGAATTAATCGAGCCGCTGCGATCGCCCCCGCATAGTTTCCGGCATTCGCCCGAGCTTTAGCTAAATCCAAGATAACGCCACTCCATCGCTGGATGTGTTGTTGCGCTTGCTCATAGAGTGGCTGCCCTGGTTTAATGTTGCGAGCCTGAGTAATGGCGCGACTAAAATCGGATGCTTGATTCGTCGGAGTTAGCTGTCTCGATTGCCCCAGTGAGGCGATCGCCTGATTTAAAGTCTGCTGGTTTTGCTGGCTTGACTGAGCATACAGCTCCTCTGCGTCAGCACGGAGGTCTGCGTAGTTTTCATCGTGCTCTGAGGACGGCACCTGATCGAGCCAGGTCAACACATCTTCATAGCGTTCATCTCTCAAGGCATCGAGGGCCAGCTCAAAGGGAGGCTCATCTGCATTTGGAGATTCTGCAGTAGTCAGAGAGCCTGCAGCCGGAGTCGCAGCTTCTGTCGTTTCATTGGAGGGCTCATCGGGTGCAGATTCTAGGGTCGCACCTGCCGTACCTGCCGCGTCTTGAGAATAGGAGAAAACCTGGTTGCGGAGTAGCACTCCCAACAATAGAGCTAAAACAATCAGTCCGCCCCATAGCGTAAAGTTTTTCCAGAAGGAATTAGAGGCGTCGTCTGATTCGTCTGATTCATCTGATTCATGTGATTCATCTGATTCGCCTGCTTTACCGTTAGCGCGGTCGTCCGGACGGTCATCCGGATTAGATATGGGCTGCGAGCGAGATAGGGGAGGCTCCTCGATGGGCGACTCTATGGAATCCGGTGGGCTAGGTGGCAGCGAGGCTGGCTGATTTGGCGATAGGACCTTACCCGGCAGAATCAACTGATACCGTCTGCTGTCAGGAATTATTGCTAACGGTTCTTGCTTGGGTCGCCAATGCTGTTCACTTAGCTGGGGGAGGCGATCGCCTAAATGTTGAACCAGATGTTCTAATGTGACGCATCCGTAATGACGTAAACCTTCGAGCAGAGCCGATGTAAACAGCCCTTGCCGGAGGGTAAGCGTCTCGTAAGAGAACTGATCTGCCTTGCAAGACAAAATCGTGGGAATGCCATATTCTTCAGCTAGAGCAGCCGTGTGGGTTCCAACATGAGGTTCGGCCATACTGCCTTGACTGCGTTTGATATCGAGCAAGACCAAAATATTGTCAGTCGGAGCGTCCTTAAGGTTTGTAAACAAATCCTCAATGGCGAACCCAGTCTGGGGCAAATCAGATGGGTCACTATCCGCCAACATGAGGTAATCTTTGCCGTCAAACTGAACCCCGTATCCGCTAAAAAAGAACCAAATGGTATCGGCAGACTGGACTTTCTCATGACAAATATGCGCGATCGTTGCCTGAATGGTGTCGGATTTAGCCAGGGTAGAATGCTGTTTAACTGATGGAGAAATATCGGTTAGTAATTGACAGTGTTCAGCCGGAAAACTGCCCTGAGTCGTTAAAAAATGATGCAATGCTTGGGCATCCCATTGACCATACATCAAGGGTTGGAAAAACTGATATTGATTGACTCCAACTGCGATCGCCCAGTAATTCGTCATCTTGGATACCCTGCGTCAAACTACATTCACAAGCGATTTAGGATCGCTACATTCTAAGTATCTAAATATTAAGAATAGCTCTAGATCTTAAGCTGAAAATAATGATGATAGATAGTCGAGAACATGCCTTCTTATCTGTTGAAATACATCACGAATTGAATACCTACTACCTACCAACTCGTCGAGCAATTGTGGCAGTAGTCGAACGATTGCTATTCAATTGTTATTTAGTCTCTTATAACCTTGTCTTACTGGAATGACCAGTATTCAACTCGTTTTCATCTTACGCGATGTAGCAAGTCGTATAGTCCTACGGACTCAGGTTTGTATGGTGAGCCCCCGTGCTGCGGGGATTCACCACACGTTTAGCGTCCTAACGCGAGAGCGTAAGGCTATACATCACGTAAATAATAGATTAAGCATTTATGAGTCTCGAAGACATCATGATAGGGTACTGAAAGTTCTCGTTCCCCCCCCAAGATTGTCTATCTGGAGATACGTATGACGCTACAACCTCCTCCCCCTCCTCCTTCAATTACTCCTCGACAGATGAATTTGCTTCGGATCGTTGCTTCAATGGCTTGGGCAGACGGAGGATTAGCCGAGGAAGAATCAAACTTAATGCTAGATCGATTTAGCCAACTCTTTTCAAAAGATTCAGATCAGCAGGCTCATCTTCGACACGAGTTACAAGACTACTTAATGCAAAACATTCCTTTAGATGAATTGACGCCTAAGCTGCAGTCAACTCGAGAAAAGGAACTGGTGCTACGGCTAGGATATGAAGTGATATGCGTGAGCTCACGGACTCCAGAGGAATCTAAGATCAACGAAGAAGAGGCTGCTGCGTATCAGAAATTAGTGCAACTGCTAGACTTACCCGCAGAAACAGTCAAGCAAATTGAGGAGCAATCTGACGCTAGTCCCGATAAATCAGAGAATGTCGTAGATACAGTCATCCGTGAACTCAGGGAATTTTTTCAAAGCTGACGTAAATTGATTTAGATTTCGTGGCGATACTGAATCATTCTCATTGAGAAATTAGTTAGCTTTAGCAGCCATTGGGGTCACGTAGATGACGTGATACCCGTGGCTGCTGATTTTTTATCCTGCAAATCATGAAGAGTTGGTGAGTCCTATAGATTTTTATCTAATACTCACCCTGAGTTATCTACCATAAAGACTCATAAATTTTTCTGCATTTCCGCATATTCGCTCGCCTAAATATGAAGCCTTATCACCGAATTCCGATTTTGGAGTGCGGGGAGTTTCTCGTTCCAATTCCGTCTGACTTATTTGCGCTGGAGCAACCCCATCCCTACGAGAAGCTCTCAGCTCCTTATGACGCCAAGTCCCCTTATTTCTTACGCAAGGGGGTACTTAAGCAATTGACTGCAGCACAGGTGATACTTCGAGTGATGCGACCTGGATGGAGGGTTAAGATTTTCGATGCGTATCGTCCGATTGCAGTTCAACAATTCATGGTGGACTACACGTTTCACGAAATTATTCGAGGGCAAGGTTTAATAGTCGAACAATTAACCACGACGCAGCGCCACACGATTCTTGAGCAGGTGTATCAATTTTGGGCAGCCCCTAGCACTGATCCTATGACGCCTCCACCTCATAGCACTGGAGCGGCAGTTGATATCGCATTAGTCCATGAAGACGGCACGGACGTTGATATGGGTTCTCCGATTGACGAACTGTCTTCGCGCTCCTTCCCTGACTATTTTGGGTCTGAGCTAGCGATCGCAGACGGCATCTCTGAGAGCGATCGCCAAACATTTCACGAAAACCGCCAACTATTAAATCAGGTTATGTTCAAAGTAGGATTTCGCCGCCATCCTCAAGAATGGTGGCATTTCTCGCTAGGGGATCAAATGTGGGCTTGGACTGTGAACCAAGAAGTTCTCGAAACATTACTAGTTGCCAGATATGGTGCAATTTGTTGAAACCTTGCCCAAATTGCCAAAAACAATGCAGCAGGCGAGCAACTTAGCTCGCCTGCTGCATTTAGGCTGAACTTAAAGGAAGTTCACTGGCCCTTATGGATCGGGTTTGTGTATAGAACCCTTTCAAAGTAAGGGTTCTATACACTTCGAACGTCCTAACGCGAGAGCGGGCTATCAACTCAGTAAAGACTGAATAATCCTAGCGACCAATGCCCACGTATAAGAAGCCAGCCTCCTGCAACGCATCACGATCAAGGAAATTACGACCATCAATCATGACCATGTTGTTCATCAACTGACCCATCTTGCGATAGTCTAAATCGTTGAACTGCTTCCAGTCTGTCACCAACACCAATGCATCACAGCCGTCGGCTAAGCGCTCTGGGTCGGTTTCAACCTGCACATTCGATAAGCCATGCCGCATCCCGGTCTGAGAGACAATCGGGTCATAGGCTTTCACTTTCGCACCCAAGCGATTCAACTGTTCGATCAAATCGAGTGCTGGCGCATCCCGCATATCATCGGTATCTGGCTTGAAGGTCAATCCTAATAGACCCACCGTCTTTCCTTTGAGGATTTTCAACACCTGCTGCAGCTTCTCAACCGTAATCAATCGCTGCCG
The DNA here is from genome assembly GCA_051162585.1 of Elainellaceae cyanobacterium. Taxonomy (GTDB): domain Bacteria; phylum Cyanobacteriota; class Cyanobacteriia; order CAZCXK01; family CAZCXK01; genus DBGGTD01. The sequence goes on along the minus strand of DBGGTD010000617.1, from coordinate 2,067 downwards.
CTGGTTGACATCGACTGCTGACTTCAGCAGCTTCGCTTCATAGCCATAGTCATCAGCGGTGTGAATCAATGCTGAGACATCTTTAGGGAAGCAGGAACCACCCCAGCCAATGCCCGCTTGCAGAAACTTGTTGCCAATGCGCGAATCAAGCCCGATGCCTTTGGCAACCTGGGTCACATCTGCGCCGACTCGGTCACAGATATTCGCCACCTCATTGATGAAGCTGATTTTGGTTGCCAAGAATGAATTAGACGCATACTTGACCATCTCAGCCGAACTCAGGTCGGTCACCACCACCGGCACCAATGGACGCGACGAATCGTCAGCAAATTCACGAGAGACAATCGGGGCATAGAGTTCTTTCATCATGGCGATCGCCTTCGGGTTGTTGCTGCCCAAGACGATGCGGTCAGGGTTGAAGGTGTCATAGACGGCTGAGCCTTCTCTCAAAAACTCTGGATTGCTTACCACATCAAAATCAGCAGTAATCTCGTCGGCGGGCATCTCTCCTCCCCCCGCAGGCACGAGCGTCTTCTGCCGTTCTGCGACGCCATCTAAGACAATCATTCTCACCCAGTCGCCTGAGCCAATGGGAACGGTTGATTTGTTGACGATGACTTTGTAGCCGCCGTTGAGGTGCAGCCCGATGCCTTTAGCAACTGCTTCGACGTAGCGAGTATCGCTTTCACCCGTAGGCAATGCAGGCGTACCAACCGCGATGAATAGGATTTCGCCATGAGCGACGCCTGCACCCAGGTCAGAGGTGAACTGGATACGCTGATTGGCGATCGCCTGCTGCATGAGATCTGAGAGTTCTGGTTCAAAGATGGGAGATTGACCGGACTGCATCAGTTTGACTTTTTGTTCGTTATTGTCAACACAGATGACCTCATGACCAATGTGGGCAAGGCAGACACCTGTGACCAATCCGACGTATCCGGTTCCAATGACACATACACGCATAGAAGAAGTCCTCAAAGAAATTTACGTTATAAAGGCATCGCTGAATACGAGAAACAGCACGAATGAATTTCGACAATTTGGAAATGGATCATCAACCCCTAATTTGAAACCTTCTCAAGATGTCCTTCGCCAACTCGCGACCGAAAATCGTCTACTGTTAACCGCAGCCCATCTTGAAGAGAAACAGTCGGTTCCCAACCTAACCATGTTTGGGCTCTCGTGATATCAGGCTTACGACGACGAGGATCATCTTGGGGTAATGGTTCGTACTTAATATCAACGTCCGGGTTCACCATGTTTTGAACGGTTTTGGCAAGCTCTAGGATCGTGTATTCACTAGGATTGCCCAGATTGACAGGTCCAACGTGGGTGCCATTCATCAGGCCGATTAACCCCTCAACTAGGTCAGACACATAGCAAAAGCTTCGAGTCTGAGAACCATCACCATATACCGTTAACGGCTGCCCTCTTAAGGCTTGCACGACAAAATTACTAACGACTCGACCGTCATTTTCTAACATCCGGGGACCATACGTATTGAAGATACGAGCAACCCGGATCTCAACATCATTCTGACGATGATAGTCAAATGCAAGGGTCTCAGCGACTCGCTTACCTTCGTCGTAGCAGCTTCGGATTCCAATCGTATTGACATTTCCCCGATAGTCTTCAGATTGAGGATGAACCTCGGGATCTCCATAGACCTCCGATGTGGACGCTAATAGAAAACGGGCTTTCACTCGTTTTGCTAAGCCCAGCATATTTAGCGTGCCCATTACATTGGTCTTAATGGTTTTCACGGGATTGTACTGATAATGCACTGGTGATGCAGGGCACGCCAAATGGTAAATCTGGTCAACTTCTAACCGAATTGGCTCGGTAATGTCGTGACGGATTAGTTCAAAATATGGATTGTTAAACCATTGGAGGATATTCCGTCTATCTCCTGTATAGAAATTATCTAAACAGATGATTTCGTGCCCCTCACTCATGAGTCGGTCAATAAGATGGGAGCCAATAAAGCCAGCGCCGCCTGTGACAAGAATTCTCATAGTTTCTGAGTATTAGAAATGATTACTTAGCTAAGATCTACACCAGATCATC
>DBGGTD010000616.1:0-2083 GCA_051162585.1 Elainellaceae cyanobacterium | reverse complement strand
GCCCTCGTGCGAATCGACATGTCTGAATACATGGAGAAGCATTCGGTTTCGCGGCTCGTGGGGGCGCCTCCCGGCTACGTGGGCTACGAAGAAGGCGGTCAACTATCTGAAACGATTCGTCGTCGCCCGTATTCAGTGCTTCTACTAGACGAAGTTGAAAAGGCCCATCCTGATGTCTTCAATATTCTGCTGCAAGTTCTTGATGATGGGCGAGTGACTGACTCTCAAGGGCGAGTGGTCGATTTCCGCAACACCATCGTGGTGATGACCAGTAACATCGGCAGCGATCATATTTTAGATGTGTCAGGCGATGATTCTAAATATGAAGAGATGCGAACGCGGGTGCTCGGTGCGCTGCGATCGCACTTTCGCCCAGAATTTCTCAACCGAGTCGATGATATTATCCTGTTCCATCCGCTCAGCCTCACCGAACTTCGGCAAATCGTTGGCATTCAACTCCAGCGCATTCACCGCCTGCTGAGTGAGCAGAAGCTGTTTATGGAGGTTACTCAGTCTGCGAAGAATCGGATTGCCGAGGTAGGCCATGACCCCGTTTATGGAGCCCGTCCGCTCAAGCGAGCCATTCAGCGCGAATTAGAGAACCCGCTTGCGACTAAGATTCTAGAAAACACGTTTACCGAAGGAGACACAATTTTAGTTGATGTCCAAGACGGTAAGCTGTCATTTAATAAGAAGCAGCCGCGTGTCAGTTCGGAGCCCGTTACCGTGTCGCTCGGAACAGACCTTTAAAGGGTGAGACTAGAATGGCAAATCTCAACCACGATGACACTGCCCTGACCAAAATATTGACTCATGCTCGCGCGATCGCCGTTGTTGGTCAAAAGGAAGTTGCTCAAAAAGTTGCTCAAAATTCAAGGGCAGGCCAGTCTGGTTCTCGATAGTAGTGCGTCATGTCTTCAAACTTGCGGAGTTCTGCCCTGTGAATCACAAGCTCTTGGGGTGAATCAATTGACAGCCACTGTTCGTTCAATTGATTTAGCGACGAAACTAGATTAGGCGGATCAGACACCACCGACACATCTGTAAAATACCCCAACGTGATATGACCCGTGAAATGGTATTGTTGCTCAACCCCTAATGCGATGATGTCTGGATTTTGGTAAATCGAGCGACGTAACTTTACAATCCGCTCATGGGATTGCTCATTACGTGGAGCTAAGCACACAGCGATCGCCCGAGTCATGACAATCAGTCCTAAGACCTGCCAACTAATCGGAGGTTCACCTTTGACCGATGCTTGACAGTGCTGAAAGCTTTGGGCGACACGATCGCGCAGTTGATGATCAAAATCGGTCTGCTCTGCTGCGAGGCGATAGCCGCTATCCCAGATTAGGTCTGCGAGCGTCATGTGAAAACTTTCGGGCGGCACCAATGTTGCCAATCCGGGCGTTAACTCTTTGCCAATGCGGTGTTGAAAGTCGCGCAGGGTTTCATATAAGTTTGTATTTTTAGGATCATCACTCCACGGGGGCGTAATCACCGAATAACCTGGAAACGGAATCGGTTCAATGTCACCGTCCGGCTGCTGCTGAAACTTGGGCGACGCTTGAATATACTGCACCTGAGACTGATATGCCTCTGGCAACGTCATTCGCGCAACCCGATTGACATAGACCTGATAAATGTCGTCCACGCTCGTTCGCCTCGCTATTCTAAACGGTAAAGAGTCGTACCCATTTCCGTCGTCTTCCTAATTTATCTAGAATTACTGGAAACGTCAGATCATTGCACATCAGAACCTATCATTTTCTGTGGGTTGCATTGCTACATCACCCATTAAAATAAATGAACTCGCTAGATTTTAGTGTTTATTAATATCTACAGCGATCCTAAATCGCTTGTGACTTGTATGTGAGCGGTGGGGCGGGCGTCGCCCGCCCCACCGCTCACAACCCATCTGAGATTGCTATATGCCGATTTACGTATATTGGGGAGACGATGACTTTACAATCGAGCGATCTGCTGAGGTGTTGCGCGATCGCACGTTAGACCTGCAATGGGCCAGTTTTAATTACCACAAAATTTCTCCGGAAAGTGCCGATCCAGTCATTCAGGCATTAAA
>DBGGTD010000615.1:0-4743 GCA_051162585.1 Elainellaceae cyanobacterium | reverse complement strand
CAGCAGTACCGTCCAAATCCGTGACCAACCGGCTCCAACCAAAAACGCATCACGAGTCAGTTCGATGTAGTAGCGGGCTGCTACCGTTCTTGACGCTAGCGAAAGTGGGAACGGAATATTTTCAACGGGATAGATGAAACCCGACAGCCAAACTGCGGATAGGAATCCGGTATTCATTACGTTTTGAATGGCAACGATCGCCCGTTTCGCACGAACACCCATCAGCAAACCAAATAAAATACTGCCGATTAGATAGAGAACTGTTCCTACCAATAGAGGGATCGGACTTCCCGCCAGCCAGACTCCAAACAGTCCGGCGCCAATGCCCATCAGCAAGGCCGCCTGACCGACTCCCACGATGAAATACGCCAAACATTTTCCGAGTAGGAATTCGGCAGCACCTAAATCAGACGAACAGACTTGGACAAACGTCCCCTGATCCCTCTCGCGGACAAACGCCATCGCAGCGAGGACTGCCGGATAGGTAAACAGAACCACCGCATAGACTCCCGGCACAATATACAAGACTTCTCGCCGTCCTGGATTGAACCAGATGCGCACCTGAGCCACAACTCTAGCCACAGCAGAGGCTGGATTGGTACGCGCCACAAACGATTGCGTCACCGCCCGAATCGTATTTTGGATCACCCGTGCGTTATTGACATCGGTTCCATCCAGCACGACTTGAATTTCGCCCATGCGTCCCGCCTGCACGTCGCGACTAAACGTACAGGGAATCACGATCGCGGCTTTTGCCAGCCCTCGATCGATGGCCTCAATGGGAGCACGATTTCCCGTTTGCACGGGTTGAAATTGATTCGTTGCAAACACCTGTTCGATATAGGAGCGACTGAGGGGACTGTGTTCATAGTCCATTACCACCAGGGGCACGTCTTTGATTTCTAACCGAACGGCAAACCCGAAGATTAACAGCGTCATCACGGGAAGCAAAAAGGCAAGTGCGGCTGCCAGGCGATCGCGCCGAAACTGAGCTAATTCTTTTTGGCACTGCGCCCAAATTCGATCCATGATTGGTTTCCTCGTTATAGCCTTACGCTCTTGTATTAGGACGCTGAACGTGTGGTGAACCTGTAGAGCCATCAGTCATGCTCTGAATTAGGTTGATAAACGCCGCTTCCAAGGTGAACGGAATGGATTGCAAAGTTGCCTCTTGGTCGATTGCGGCCAGGGTGGACTGTAGTGCAGGAATTTGCTGATCGGGCTGATCCAGAATCAGATGCAGGCGATCGCCAAAAAAGGAGATGCGCCAGGGGGGAAGTTCAGCCTGCAAGAGCGGCAAAATCGCTGGCAAATCATTGGTTTGGAGTTCCACCAATTGCCCCGACTGATTTGCCTTGAGCTGAGACGGAGAGCCTTGAGCAATTAGTTCGCCCGATCGCATTAAGACCAAACGGGTGCAATATTCTGCTTCTTCGAGGGAATGGGTTGTGACCATGACGGCAGTTCCTTGACGGGCTAAGTCTTGAAGCAACTGCCAAAACTGCCGCCGCGATAGAATATCCATCCCGGACGTAGGTTCATCTAGAAATAGAATTTGCGGTTCGTGCATCACTGCTGCGCCAAACGCCACCCGTTGCCGATTGCCGCCCGATAGCTGTTCCACAGGCTGGTTGGCGTATTGGGTCAATCCCATCGTCGTCAACCCCCAGTCCATTTTGAGGGAGCGGTGACGGCGAGGAATGCGATAGACGCGACTGAAGAATTCTAGATTTTCACGAACGGTCAGATCGGGATACAGCGTAAACGTTTGGCTCATGTAGCCAATCTGCTGTTTCATCCGCTGGGGAGGCTGTAGCAATCCGTGGCGATCGACCAAACCGACCCGCCCTTGGCTCGGCTTCAGCAAGCCACACAGCAGCTTAATCAGCGTCGTCTTTCCGGCTCCGTTGGCTCCCAATAGTCCGCAAATTTCGCCCTGACGAATTTCTAAACTAACCCGCTTGACTGGCTGAACATCGCGATAGACCTTCTGGAGAGAGTCGGCACGGAGCACTAGAGACGGGGCTACCGTTTTAGACGTCAAGCACTCCGATCGCACGAAGGGAAACGCCATTCGGGGAAATTCTGATTGCTGCGATCGCAAATGAGCTGCCATGACGTTTTCCAGCGTCAGGGGAGCCGGTTGGATTCGCAAGTAAGCAAGTTGATGCTGGTGCAGCAGGTGGCGAATTTCTGTTTCGGCATGGGGCTCTGTGGCTTGGGAATGGTTGATTAACACGGCGAGCCGATCGCCAAAGGGTTGCACATCGGCGATCGCCATCGAGGGGTGAGATTGAGCCGTTCTCAAAACCGATTCGATCGCCCGAAAAGTGTCTCCAGCGGCATGGGCGCGATCGTCTGGAACTACATCCAAGGTGCGTAAGCCAGATTGATGCCGCAGTTCAGCAGGCGTTCCGATTTGCTGAATGGTGCCCTGATGGAGGAGGGCAACTCGATGACAGCGTTCTGCTTCGTCGAGATAATGGGTGGCAACAATGATGGTGACTCCGCGGCGGGCGATCGCGGGTAGCAAGTCCCAAATCTCACGTCGAGGAACGATGTCAATGCCCGTCGATAGTTCATCCAGCAGTAAGACTTGGGGCTGAAAAATCAGCGCACAGCAGATTGCCAGCTTTTGTTTCATGCCGCCCGACAACTGCCCTGCAAGGCGATCGGCAACGGGCGCTAACCCAACCCATTGCAAGTACTTCTCCCGTCGTGTTTGAAATACGTCCTCTGGCACGCGACGTACTTTAGCGCTGTAACGGAGATTCTCATTTACGCTCAGGTCGGGGTAGAGAGAAAACTGCTGAGTCAAATAGCCGATCGCATGACGGACTGCGTGAGGCGGTTGCCCCAAGACCTGGACTCGTCCGGCGGTGGCGCGTCGCACCCCTGCCAATACTTCTAAAGTCGTCGTCTTTCCAGCTCCGTTCGTGCCAATCAGTCCAAAGATCTCGCCCGGATGCACTGTAAAGTCAATGCCGCCGACTGCTGCATGGGCCCCGTAATGTTGACGTAAGCCTTGAACGTGAATGGTGGGGGAGGAAGAGCGTGGGGGAGTGATGGAGTGTTCGCGTCGCATGCCCAAAGGAGTTTGGGGAGATGGGGGGATGGGGGAATGAGGTGAGGGTTCCGTTTGGGTCGGCTGGTGCTTTAATTCGGTACTGCTGAGTTTTACGTCCATTACGCGTCTCCTTCACCAATCACGATTTCAGCATCCGCAGGCATTCCGGGTTTGGCAAAGCCATCGGGGTTGTCTAGCCGCAGATTGACGCCAAACACTTGCTGCACTCGATCGTCGCGGAAGTAGATATTCTCTGGTGTGAAGGAGGCTTGAGCATCGACAGCACTGACCTCAGCAGCTAAGGGGCGATCGGGGGCAGAGTCGAGATAAATCCGAGCAGATTGCCCAACCCGCACCCGACCAATCTCATCTCCTGGAATGAAGCCCCGCAAATAGACCTCCTCCGGATCCAAGACGGTGATCAGCGTTGTTCCCGACGTGACGACGGTTCCGGGTTCAGCACTGCGGGTAATTACAATCCCGTCGAGAGGACTGACGATATCCAACTCGTTGATTCTCGCCAGAATTTCTTGCCGAGCCGCTTCTGCATTTGCCACCTCCGCTTGAGCGGTTGCCCGTTGCGATCGCGCGATTTGCAGTTGGCGATCGAGGGTATCCAGTTGCGCGGTTTGAATGGCTGGATTGAAGCGACTCGTTTGAGCCTGAGCCAGTGCACCCTGAGCCGCCTTCACCTGACGTTGGGCAGCCGTAATCGCAGCATTTTGGCTGTCGAGCGTGGCTTGAGCCGTCTCTACGGCAGTCTGTGCCTGATCGAGCTGCTGCTGGGCGATCGCCCCTTCTTGGTAGAGTTGGGTGAGGCGATCGCGATCGGCTTGAGCCAGTTCCAGCTCTGCTCTGGCTTGATCGCGTTGTGCCTGTGCCTGCACCCGTTGAGCATCTGCCGCCGCAACATCGGATTCAGCTTGTGAGACGCGTCCGCCTGCCTCACCCGTCACTTGCTGCACCGTCAGTTGGGCAGCGCGAATCTGGCTTTGCACCACTTCGATCTGCTCTCGTGCCTGTTGCTGTTGCTCTTGTGCAGCATTGAGCCGAGCTGTGGCTCCATCCAGTTGCGCTTGCAGTTCGGCATCATCAAGCTGAGCGATGACCTCCCCCTGTTCAACCGGATCGCCCTCGCGCACCGCCAATGATTCAATCCGTCCTGCCCCGCGTACGTTGACACTTGCGGGATAGCCTTCAATCCGTCCGCTGAGGGACAACACGCCAGAGGTCGATTCAGGGCGCAGACTATACCAGCTCGCCGCGCCAATACCTGCAACCACGAACCCAATCGGAAGTAACCACCGCAGCACGCGATGAGGCGTCCGAGTGCGAGGAGGAGATACGGCTTCGGCTTCAACAAACATTTTGGAGTCGGAGAATGAGGATGTCATGGCTCTCAACATGGATGAACGGCAACAGATCAAGACGAGTGACTTTTGAAATCACTGTTCCTTGTTATAGGGAAGAAGGGACGTGCGATCGATACAGGAAAGTTAGGGAATTTGGGGTGAAGCGACCCTTAACTTGCCAATCATCTGTGCGAATGCTGGCCACTTAAGTAGATAGATATAAGTAACGTGCTTCTGCATAGGTTGTGGTTGAGGAACGAAACCCAACGCCTGGATTCAGATGAGAACGTTTTCATTTCATGTGAGGAACATCTCGTTTTATGG
>DBGGTD010000614.1:0-7738 GCA_051162585.1 Elainellaceae cyanobacterium | reverse complement strand
GCCAGTAGCGTTGGTTGGCACGGTGCTGATTGGCTTTTCAGTGATAGGGGTTGTGCCATATTTCGAGTCGATTCGTCAGGTTGGCATCGAACACGTGCTGCAATTCTTATCAATCTTCGGTAGTGGTAGCCCGCTGCAAGGTGTACTTGCGATCGGTTTGGCGTGCAGCCTGGTCGGCGTTTTATTTGACAGCTACACGCTGTATCGGCAGCAAAATCTGCGTAATCATTAAGCTACTGATAATCCGCACAATAAGCGAGAGATTGAAAACTGGACGCTATGGTCAGGCGATACTCCCAGATAGGGGTAGAGTTGCCAGGAATATATCAGAAATACTTGTATAGCAATCCCAGATGGGTTGTGAGCGGTGGGGCGGGCGGCGCCCCACCGCTCACCCACAATTCATACGCGATTTAGGATCGCTATATAAATAGAGATTTTTATATAATTGGATGGCGACTAGAAGCATCGGGTATTGGAAAATCAGATCTGCTTGGCTTGAGCGATTGCCATCCGTTTAGATCAGAGAGTCCCGCAGTGATGCCGCATCGTGGGGTGGTTTGAGTGAGCGATCGCAACATCACTCCAAGAAAGCTCTGCCAATTGCGAGCCAGTTGATGGATATCTAGTCATTTAAGATCAACACAATTCCTTTCAAAAGTCTTTATCCTGGAGTTTGGTATCCCTAAACCCACACCTCTATTCCACACACCCCACACCTCTATTCCACACACCATTTATTCCACACACCATTCATGTCTATGCTCAGTCGCTTTCTCACAATGCCCAACTTTCGTGTTAGGGCGAAGATATCTACCCCAACTCGTTTTAAGCAATGGCAGAGACTAGTCTCGATTATTCTAGTTGCGGCTCTGGCATGGAGTATTACTCCCCTTGCACCCGCCTTAGCAAGAACTCACACACCCGAATCATCGAGCTCAATTCAGCCCTATGTGAACCGTGTGATCGACCGGGTGACAGAATTCACGCTCGAAAACGGTCTGAAGTTTATTGTGCTAGAGCGTCACCAAGCGCCGGTTGTCTCATTCATGACTTATGTCAACGTGGGTGCCGCCGAAGAAGAAGAAGGTAAAACAGGGGCTGCTCACTATCTAGAGCACCTTGCCTTTAAGGGAACGACTCAAATTGGCACGAAAAATTATGAGGCTGAAAAACCCTTGCTAGAGCTTATGGATGCTCTATTTCAGCAAATTCAAGAAGCGGAAGCGAATGGACAAGAGGCTGAAGCCAGTCGCCTGCAAGCTGAATTTACTCAAATAAAGGCTGAAGCATCTCAATATGTTGTGCAAAATCAGCTTCCTCAAATTGTGGAGCAAGCCGGGGGGGTTGGCTTAAATGCAACGACTTCGGCAGATGCGACGCGATATTTTTATAGTTTTCCGTCTAATAAGCTCGAATTATGGATGTCTCTTGAGTCAGAGCGGTTTTTAGAGCCCGTTTTTCGTGAGTTTTATGAAGAGAAGGCAGTCATTTTAGAAGAGCGGCGCATGAGAACCGACAATTCACCAGTCGGTAAGATGGTCGAGGAATTTCTGGAAACCTCCTTTAAGGTTCATCCCTATGGTCGCCCCATCATTGGATATGCCGAGGATATTGAGGCATTGACGCGAGACGATATTTGGAAATTTTTCGAAACTCATTACGTACCGTCCCAGATGACTGTGGCGATCGTTGGAGACGTTGATCCGTCCCAGGTAAAGCAATTTGCTGAAACCTATTTTGGTCGATTTGTCGATCGCCCTGCGCCTCCGCCCTTGTCATTTGAAGAACCGCCCCAAACCGAAACTCGTGAGGTGACATTACGCCTTCCATCGCAGCCCTGGTATTTGGAAGGATATCATCGGCCTGCAATTACTCATCCGGATCACGCAACCTATCAATTGATGGGCTCTATCTTGTCGGATGGGCGCACCTCACGGCTTTATCAATCATTAATCGACGAAAAACAGGTTGCGCTGAATGCTCAAAGCTCGAACGGGTTCCCAGGCGATCGCTTCGAGAATATTCTTCTGTTTTATGCTCTCACCGCACCAGGACACACGGTAGATGAGGTGGCTGATGCCTTAGACGCTGAATTGGAGCGCCTTCAGAATGAGCCTGTTTCTATCGACGAGCTAGATCGGGTGAAAACGCAAGCGCGAGCAGGATTGTTGAGAACGCTATCGTCTAATCAAGGCATGGCGAGTTTGCTGGCAGAATACGAGGCAAAAACTGGGAGTTGGGAAAATCTCTTCAATGAACTGGACGCAATTGAAGCGGTGACTGTTGACGATATTCAGCGCGTTGCTCAAGAAACGTTCCGTCCAGAAAACAAAACCATTGGACGAATCTTGCCGGTTGAGTAACATTCAACACCATCAAGTCTCGTGGCTGAGTTCAATCGGTTTGACAGAATTATTTAGTCCAGCAGAATCCTTAAGCAGGAGTTTAGTTGTATCATGCAGCGGTTTGAGTTTTGGCGAAACAAGCTAGTTCGTTACGGTTTGGCAACCTTCATGACGCTATTCGCGGTGGTCATAGTGCTGGGGCGATCGCCAGCCCTGGCAACTCCAGCCCAGCACTATACCGAGCTAGAATTTCCGCCGCTATCCGAAATCCAAATTCCAGAGTATACCTATTTTGAACTGGATAACGGCATGCAGGTTTACCTCATGGAAGACCATGAATTGCCGCTTGTGAACGGTAGCGCAATGCTTCATACGGGCGATCGCCTAGAACCCGATAACCAAGTTGGCTTGGCTGGGATTACCGGGGAGGTGATTCGCAGCGGAGGAACGACCGTTCATCCCGCCGAAGAGCTAAACCTGCTTTTAGAGCAGCAAGCTGCGTCCGTGGAAACAGGAATTGACACATCATCTGGTTCTGCAAGCTTTAGTGCCCTGACTGAAGATGTGCCCAATGTCTTGAACCTGTTTGCTGAGGTCATTCAGCAACCTGCATTTCCTCAAGACAAAATTGATTTAGCTAAAACTCAGCGTCAGGGTGCGATCGCGCGTCGCAATGACGATCCTGATGAAATTGCGCGACGAGAGTTTCAAAAGCTGATTTACGGAAAAGAAAGCCCCTACGCAAGAACCATCGAGTATGAAACGCTTGATAACATTTCTCGTGATGATCTAATTCGCTTTTATGAGCAATATTTTCACCCTAACAACACGATGCTGGGGATCGTGGGTGATTTTGACCCTACCGAAATGCGGGTGCTCATTGAGGAAGCATTCGGAGATTGGCAGTCGGGCCCCAATCTGGATGAGGCGATCGAAATGCAGTTGCCAACTGTCACACAAGCTAACCAGAGCGGCGTGTTTGTAGTCGATCAGCCCCAGCTTACCCAAAGCTCTGTTCAGATTGGTCATTTGGGAGGTCGCCTCGATAACCCCGACTATGCAGCTCTTTCGGTTATGAATGAGGTCATGAATGGTCTGGGCGGTAGGCTGGTAAATGAAGTGCGATCGCGGCAAGGTCTTGCATACTCAGTTTATGCTTTCTGGTCGCCTCGGTTTGACTATCCAGGCATGTTCATTGGAGGCGGACAAACTCGCACTGATGCGACTGTCCCCTTTATTCAGGCAGCCCTGGCTGAAATCGAGCAAATTAGAACGACTCCCATCACCGAAGAAGAACTCAACCGTGCTAAGGACGGAGTCTTAAACTCGTTTGTCTTCAATTTTCAAAATCCTGGGCAGACCTTGTCTCGCGTGATGAGATATACCTACTATGACTATCCGGAAGACTTTATCTTTAGCTATCAGCGCGACATTGCAGCGACGACTATAGAACAAGTCCAAGAGGCTGCTCAGACATATCTCGATCCAGATATGATTGTGACGCTTGTAGTGGGCAATGAATCTGAGATTCAGCCCCCTCTGAGCAATCTCAATCCAGACACTCGCGTCACTCAAATTGATGTGACGATTCCAGAACCGCGTGGTTAGCAATTAGCGGGCTTCCAGTACGAGGCAGCGGACATTTCATCAACTATAGTGTGAGCGAGACGCTCACGTCGCGGGCAAGATGCTAATGATTGGCTTATTTCTGCCAACGATACTGAGGGAGCATCTTGCTCACGTCGCGTTACTTTAACGCTGATAGCTATTAGCTCTATCGCTTTGGAGAAACCGCTTTTTCACCTTTTATCGCCGTGCTATTGGATTTGGTTGCTGTAGACTGTGTTGCTTGATTGGGACGTGATGCCGCTGCTGGATCTCGCCAAAACACGAGGTCGCTATTAAGCGGCTGAATCTGAGTGCCTGGATAATAGAAGCTCAGAATGCGATCGCTAGACCAGCCCAAATCGCCTAAATTATATGCTCCGGTTTGACTCATGCCCACTCCATGCCCAAAACCTCCACCGACAAAGGCATATCCCCTCAGCATTCTTGTTGTCATGTCTTCGGCAGCCTGCGTAGTAGACTGGTCGGCATTAGCAGGAGGCTGTGCAGGTGAAGGCTGTGCAGGTGAAGCAGAATTCTCTGGCTCATACAGCGGCTCTACATAGAAGAAGGTGCTGTTTGGGGCATAGAGTGCTCGCAAAATTTCATCTTTTTCAAGGTTGACGGTGCCCTGATCCGTGGTCACCGCCATTTTTTGAACCCGACCCGCGGGCGATCGCTCAGTGACTTCAAGCCCTTCGATTTTGGTAAAGTTCCGGAGCGGATGCTGCACTGCATCTAAGTATGCGCGTACATCGGCAGCAATTTCGGGCAACGAATCTTCTACGCGCCAGCGGAACATATCCCAACCCTGCTCGTTAAATCCCTCGTTTAAGCTAATAAATGCCTTGAAATTTGCCTCATCGGCAAGGTTACGCTGAGACAGATTCCACACGCCAGATACTGAATCGACGACGGCTCGCAAATAGGGGCGATTGACTCCATTCCACACATCACTGAAGGGTGCGGTTACGCCTCCTGTCGTTGACGAATAGAGTGCATCGACCAATTCATTTTCATAGGTCAACACTTTTCCACGCGTAGTGGCAATCGCGCGATCGCTCTTTTCAGCAGCCCCCGACAATCCCCAATACACCTGACATTGGGTATCTGCACAGAGCTGATAGTTATCGATTGCAAATCGGCGCAGATTTCGCAGCGCATAGGTACGAGCCAAAACAGCTTGAGCCTCAATCGTCGTCTGGGGAGCCCCCAACCCAATTTCATGCGGCACGACGCCCCGCAAATAGGTTTCGATGGGCACGTCGTTGACTAGAGTATACGTTCCGTAAGCATTGGGCTGGAGACGCAGCTCTCCTCCAAATAATCGGCGGTTTTGAGTGCTTTCACCCGGAGGATCAACCCAAATTCGACGATTTGCCGAGGTCACTTCAAAGAAATTGCGGTGATAGCGAAACCCATTGACCGTAAACGATGCTTTAGGAATCTCAGTTTGCACCTCGGTATCGAGAAATGCGCTATTCACGCCATGGGACTGAAGATTTTGGAACAGCAGCCGTCGGAGTAGTGGAGTTTTATAGACGTCTCGCTTTGCCCAGACTTGCCAACGACCCGGTTGGGCAATTTCGACTTCGATGCCTTGCGATCGCCAACGATTAGCACTGTCCTCTGCGCTTTCAAAACTGCGATGAGTACTCAAGACAACCCGTTCATTGATCTGAGGCTCAGGAAGAGGCTGCATCACCACGTCCAGCTTTACAGCGCTGGCTTTGAGCTCTTGAGGTTGCAAATCCCCACCCTCAAATCGAATCGTGAGGCGATCGCCAGATAGCGCTTCAAGAATAATTTCATCATCGGCGTCATCTCCAAACCGTTGCACAATGCCCACGTCTAAAGACGGATCGATTAGCTCTTGAGCAGCGACCGGTTTCCCGACCAATCCGACGGCACAGACAACTGCCAACCCGGTTAAGCGGACAGATTTTTTCCGCGTTAGACGAGGAAGATATTTGCAGGATGAGAGCCAGTCGAAGCGAAATCGTTGAAATTGGCTGGTCACATTGACCTCCACAGAAAATCGCTGGTGAGATGAATTGCAGAACATACCCGATCAGCTAACTCGTCAACGCTGATTACAAGATAGAACCCAGATGAGTATCGATGGAAAATTTCCGGCCTGCACGGTTCGAAAATCACTCAATAATTCTACTGATTAGAATCAACTTTGGCCGCCTTTTGAGTCGTAAATTTATCGACTTCGATTGTAACCACGCTTTGATGGCAAGCCTGTAATCTGTATCACGACTGCTCATCAATCGTTAGGTTGATATTCATTAATGCACTAGACAGACCTAACCACTAAGACGCATCTCACTCCTAACCGGTTTCATGCTGCGCTTTACGCCGCAGAAAATCTCCAACCACACTTACACCATTTAAGCCCACTCTCCCGGATATAGTACTACGGACTCAGGTTTGTGTGGTGAGCCCCCGCGACGCGGGGGCTCACCACACAATTAACGTCCTAACGCGAGAGTGTAAGGCTATATCTTCATTAGCCATGTCGGCATGACATAAGCTGAGCAAATCATTGAATTATGGAGTTGCAACTCGTAGTCATAACGAGTATGATTTAGTGGAAGAGATATGTGAGGTATTCATTGCTCGATGGTGAAGATTCAAGAAGTTCCAATTCGTGATATTCGCCGTCCGCTATTTCGTCAAAACGATCAGGATAAAGTGCAGGCACTGATGGAGTCTATCCAACAGGTTGGTCTACAAGAACCAATTGATGTGTTAGAGGTGGATGGGCAATACTACGGTTTCTCTGGCTGTCACCGCTACGAGGCGTGTAGTCGGCTTGGTCATGAAACAATTCGTTGCAGAGTTCGCCGTGCTCCCAAATCGGTGCTTCAAATGCACCTAGCCTAATCTTTGTCAAACTGTCAAGAGAATGAGGTCGAGTGGATTTTTATTGTTGCAAAATGTAACTTACAGGATGTAGAGCGGTGACCCGTAACATGGTGAGCAGTGAGGTGGTAATCCAACATTATACGGTTGGAGCGATCGCCAGAAACATCCCTTTTTTGGGTCATACTCATACTCGCTTTGTGAGTTACCATAATGCCGCTTTCCCCTTTGATTTGCTATGTCGGCAGTCATTGGTATGTTGTCCCTGATTGAATCGTTTACATGCAAGACTCTGAATAGGAGTTTTCTACTATTTCTTCAAATTGGCACCTATCTCAAAATTTAAGTCAGGAGGATTTTATGCAGACTCAAGCCCAAGCTCCAAAAATGGACATTGGCATCATCGAAGATGATCGAAAAGCAATTGCTGATGGCTTATCTCATCTTCTCGCAGACACGTATACACTGTATCTCAAGACTCACAATTTCCACTGGAACGTAAAGGGGCCGATGTTCCAGACTCTGCACACGATGTTTGAGGAGGAGTACACCGAACTGGCGATCGCGGTTGATGACATTGCTGAACGGATTCGTTCATTGGGCTTTCCGGCTCCCGCAACCTATTCTGAATATGCTCAACTCACCTCAATCTCTGAAACAACAGGTGTTCCAGATGCAAAAGATATGATTCGCCTGCTCGTCGAAGGCAATGAATCGGTGGTTCGTACCGCACGAGCTGCGTTTCCGGCGGCTGAAAAGGCGGGTGATGAGTCAAGTGCTGACTTGTTAACTGAGCGGATGCGTCTGCATGAAAAAACTGCTTGGATGCTGAGAAGCTTGCTTCAATAGCATTTCGTGTGGTTCCTGTAAGGACTAATTTACGCAATTCTACCTAGGCTGATTACTAGGGAGAC
>DBGGTD010000613.1:0-7741 GCA_051162585.1 Elainellaceae cyanobacterium | reverse complement strand
GGCGATCGCCAAAATCGGCGTAAAGATATTGTTGAGGTCGTGGGCAATCCCACTTGCTAGCGTGCCGATGTTTTCGAGTCGCTGGGCTCGATAGAATTGAGCTTCGAGCTGTTTCGTTTCAGTGATGTCAGTATTGACGACCAAAATTGACGTCGGCATATCCGGCTCCCGTTGCATTAGCGTCCAACGGCTAGCCACAACAATGGATCGTCCTGATTTCGTAACTTGACGAAGCTCACCTTTCCAGGAGCCCTGTTCGGTTGTAGTTTTCAAACTTTCGTTAATTTGAGTCAGAGATTCTTGCTGAAATAATTCATTGGCAATACTGTCAATGGCTTCGTCTACCGTCCAACCGTACAGAGATTCTGCGCCATGACTCCAAAATAAAATGCGGTTTTCTAAATCTCGAACAAAAATTGCGTCGGTGGCAACGTCAATCAAGGCAGCTTGTTCACGGATCTTTTGTTCAGCCTGTTTGCGCTGAGTGATTTCTTCTGCCGTGATCATATATCCGATGATCTCGTCTGCAGCCGAGTAGAGGGTCGCAGCGCGCGACGATATCCAGCGAATCGTTTTTTGACGTGTCAAAATTCGAAACTCGCTAGAAAACGCCTCCCCCCCCAAAATGTAATGATCCAACGCATCGGATAACGCTTGCCGATCTGCCGGATGGACGGTGCGCTGCCAGCCGTTTCCAAGACACGCTTCAGCATTCAGCCCGAAGATGTCTTGCCAGCAGGCATTGGTATGCAGGCAAATACCATCCGCATTCATCTGGCAAATGCCAATGGGAGCAGCATCATTCAGAGAACGAAATCGCTCCTCACTTTCCTGCAGTACTGCATGCATGCGTTTGCGTTCAATTAGCTCGCGGCGTGTTTGCTGATAGAGTTCTGATTGCTGAATGGCAATACCCACCTGAGTTGATAGCCGCTCAAGTAGCTGGACTTCTTCAGGCTTCCACTCTCGGGGCGCAGAGCAGTGATGAGCCACGAGTAAGCCCCACAGGTTTTCTCCTTGCAAAATCGAGACAACTAGATTGGCTCTAACTTGAAAGCTTTCTAAAAGTTCGATATGGCAGGGGGTCAGCCCTGCATCGTGAACGTCGGCGATCGCAAATACTCGTCCTTGGCGATAGCGAGTCACATAGAGTTCTGAGAAACACGGATCGTAAATCTCCGTGGATAGTAGTTGCTCCCATCCTGAACCGACCGACTCCATCACAACAGTGCCTCGCCAGTCGGGGGCAAAACGAAAGATAATCACCCGATCGGTATCTAAAAACTGTCGGACTTGCTCAACAGTGCGATGTAATACATCATTCAAGTCGAGCGATCGCCGAATGTCTTGAGCAATTTCTGAAATGAGTTGCTCCTGGGCAATTTGCCGCTGTAGGACGGCTTCTGCTTGTTTGCGATCGCTAATATCTCGCAACAACCAGCGCCATCCTACAGGCTGCCCCTGAGCATCGAGAACAATCGTGGCTGAAATGCTGGTCGGAACCGGGGAACTATTACGAGGCTGTAGAGTAACCTCCCAATTTTGAACGGGCGATCGCTGGTTGAGGTAATCGAGAAACGTCTTAATCTCTGGCTTGGCAATGAAAACAGTAAACGGTTTGCCTAGCCAGTGTTGATGATTGAGCAGAGTGATGGCAGCATGGTTTGCCTCCTGAATAATGCCGCGCAGATCGGTGATCAAATAGCCATCCGGAGCCAGCTCAAACAAATCTTGGTATCGCTGATGCTCGGCTTCTAAGCTTAGCCGAGCATCGTGGAGTGATTCATTTTGCTGATGCAGTTCTTCTTCTGCAATTTGCAGTTCTTCTAAGGCAAGCTGAAACTCTTGGTTGACGAGTTGCAGTTGAGCTACTTGTTCGATGGTAGGCTGCTCGATATCTACGTCGAGGTCGGGTGCAAATTCTGGGTTATCTCTATCTCTATTACCGTGAGGTAAATCGGCATGAGCCTCTCCATCGCTAACGGCCTGCTCGTCCCATTGCTGACTCAGACGTTTGATGGCTTGAGAAATATTTTCTACAGTCAATAGCCCCACGAAGCAATTTTGCTTGTCAGTCACAGGCAAATACTGAATCTGATGCTGACGCATTAACGCTAACGCAGTAAACACAGTCGAGGAATAGGATAAATTGAGTGTGACAGGAGGGTGCTCCATCACATCGGCAATATTTACCTCTGATAGGTTGATCTCTGCTTCAACAACTCGGATCACATCTTGCGCGGTGAAGATACCCACCAGTCGTGACGAATCTAGAATCAGCGCACAGCTATTCCATCTAGAGGGATGCTCTCGCAGAGACAAGGAAGTCGCGTGCTGCACGACCTGATGATCGGCCTGGGCTTGGTTCATCTGCGCAATGACATCTTGAACAGATGTGTCAGGAGCAACGGTTAACGGAGCCCGATCTACTATTTCTTCGATAGTAATGAGTTGCGTTGCTGCAAGATGCCGCATAAGTAAATAGGTTTAATAAAACCTGACTAGATGTTCCTAACCTAACTGCTTACCCAATGCAATCTCACCGTGATTTAGTATGCTCAAGCACCCTGGAACGTCGGCATGCGTTAAAGCAATCCTACATTTTCTGACATTGATTGGCTAGCTAATCTTTGAGCAGATATATCAAAAAAAATATATAGGAACCTTAAATATTGACTGAGTGATTAATTGAAGTCCTTATAAAGCTTACTTATTGCGTTAAAGAAGCATAAAGAAACACAACAAACCCGTTACCGACTCTGCCTGGGATCAAGCGCATCTCGAAGCCCATCGCCTAGTAAATTAAACGCTAGCACGGTTAATGTGATCAATAATCCTGGAAACACAATTGTCCATGGAGACTGAAGCGAATAGCCCCCCTTAAACGCATCTGAAAGCATCGTGCCGAGTTCGGGAGTGGGAGGTTGTGCACCCAACCCCAAAAACCCTAACCCCGCAGCTTCTAGGGTTGCAGTTCCAATAGCCAGAGTCGCCTGAACGACAATGGGAGCCAGACTTGACGGCAGGATATGGAGAAATATGATTCGAGGTGGCGTTGCACCGAAGGCTCGCACTGTTTGCACAAACTCTTGCTCTCGCAATGACAACACCATGCTGCGAGTCAGGCGGATAAACTTCGGCAACTGCACAAGGCCGACCGCAAACATCACGCTGATAGTACTTGGCCCTGTCACCGTGACAATGGCGATCGCCAATAAAATTGACGGAAACGCCAGCATCACGTCTGTAACCCAACCCACCCCGACCTCTAGTTTGCCTCGAAAATATCCAGCCGTTAGCCCCAGCAAAACCCCGATAATCATGCCAATGAGCACTGCGACTAAGCCAATCACAAGCGACGTGCGCATTCCATACCAAACTTGGCTGAGAATATCGCGCCCAAGCCCGTCGGTGCCAAACCAGTGCTCTAAACTAGGAGGGTCAAGCCGAGCTGCATAGTCGCGATCGGTCGCTGGATCATATGGATGCAGGATTGGAGCTAGTAAAGCTGCTAGCACGATAAAGGCGGTAATTCCCAGACCAATGAGCCCAGACGTAGAGTCTAGAAATCGCTGAACGGAGCGCTGCTGCCAAAACCTTGCAAGCGAAGATTGAGCGGATGGAACAGTTGGAGTCATGCGGTGAAGCTTAGTGGTGCGCTCAGCATACTGTGAAGTCTAAACGGCACACTGCTTAAAGTAAACATCTACAGCGATCGCCCTAGTCCTTGGTTGGACAACATCCGAATCTTTTGTTAGTCAACCAGCTCTGAACCTCTTTAAAGAGTCTCTGAGTCTATCGAGAAAGTCTCCGAACCTCTTTAAAGAGTTTCTAAGTTTGTCGAGAGAGCCTCTGAGCCTGTTTAAAGAGTGTTCAAGATTGTCTGGAGAGTCTCTGAACCTCTTTAAAGAGTCTCCGAACCTCTTTAAAGAATCTCTGAGCGTGTCGAGAGAGCCTCTGAACCTCTCTAAAGAGTCTCCGAACCTCTTTAAAGAGTCTCTAAGCGTGTCGAGAGAGTCTTTGAACCCTGATTGACGAGAGTGTTCCAAACTTTTTGCAATATCAATTCTCTAGATCCAATTTACAGATCTTTGCAGTAACAAACGTCCGTAAGCCTAAAGGCAGGCGCCCATACAGCCAGTCATCTGTAGCCTTTATTCGAGGAGTTGTATAGTCCTACGGACTCAGGTTTGTGTGGTGAGCCCCCGCGGCGCGGGGGCTCACCACATGTTTCAAGATCGGTGGCCGTCAATCCAAAATCGCAAATCCAAAATCGAGAATTTGTATTACGCTCAATTATGCAGTTTCCCAAAGCTGTCGAACGTCTTCTGGAAACGCTTTTGCAACATCTTGAACGTTTTCTGAGGAAAGCTCATCCTTGGTTGCTGCAAACACAGCCTGAGTGACCTGCTCGGGTGATGTACCCGCAGGCAAAAATCCTTCTTGATTGAGCCGCAACATAAATGTCTCAGCGCTGATATCAATAGGGCGCAATGGGCTAATGCGACTAAAAAAGGCAACCATGGTATTGGTGTCGTTCCACAAATCTGCGACTTCCATGTTGGCAAGGGGTGCCTCTACCTGAAGATCACCTTCGACGCGATCAACAGTTTCGTTTGACATCATGTCGCGCATAATGCGAAACACAACGTTGGTCGCTGCTTGAGCTTCGTTAGTCGTTTTTAGGCCACACTTGTCAATAACCCGTTCGAGAAACGGCTTCTTTTCTGTGGATTGTTCGGTAGATTGTTCTGCCATATCAGTCTCCATATCTGCGTCATCAGAGCCTTTGATCCCATGAATGGAATCGACTCTATTCGCTTAAAATGTTAAGGATTATGTTGTTGACGCGCGTCGCTCATTCGAGAGAGTTTGAAACGTGATGGCTCCGCGCCGGATCACATGGCAGCATAGGTTAGATGAACCCCCAATCAGACAGGCAAATCGGCACGGGGGTTAAAGGTTTCAACCTGTCGCAGTTTTTCGTAGAGTTCCTGCTCTCTTGGGTGAATTTCTTTGGGGGTCGCAATCACGATTTCTACAATTTGGTCGCCCCGTCCTCTATCTAGAGGATAGCCTTTACCCGCAAGCCGCAGTTTCTGCCCCGATCGCACCCCTGGAGGAACTCGCATCTTCACCAGCCCGTCGAGCGTGGGCACCTCGATTGCCCCTCCCAAAACGGCTTCGCTGGGTGTTACCGGAATTTGGCATTGAATATCAGCCCCGGTGAGCTTAAAAAACGGATGAGGAGAGACGTCAATTTTGAGAAATAAGTCGCCTCCTGAAACGCCTTGATTTTTGAGACGAATGCGTTGGCCTGCAATCATTGCAGGTGGCATATTAACATCGAGCGATCGCCCGTCTCCCAAGCGAATTCGTTCTCGTCCTCCTCGATAGGCTTTTTCGAGCGGCACCGTTAGCTGAGCTTCTGCATTTCGTGATCCTGGCGGACGAGATCCTACGGTATAGGAGGTTTTGGTTTTGCCGGGACGATAGGGATCGGGGGCAACTCGAGTCCTAGTTGTGGCAGTTCGAGTGGTTCGGACAGTATTTTCGTTCCGTCGGTTTAATAACTGATCAACGAAGCTGTTAAAGTCGCGAAACTGGCTGAAGTCAACTTCATCTGGCGCAGTTCGACCTCGACTATTCCAGCCGCGAGAGCGAGGCGTTGCGCTACTCTGAAACCCCTTTTGCTTCCAGAATCGACTGAACTGATCATACTGAACCCGCCTGGTTGGATCAGACAGCACCTCGTAGGCTTCACCAATATCTTTAAACTTCTCTTCAGCAGCTTTATCCCCTGGATTTAGATCAGGATGATATCGCCGTGCCAGCTTTCGGTACGACTTTTTAATTTCTTCAACTGTTACGTCGCTGGGAACTCCTAATATCTGGTAATAGTTCCGAAAGTTTTGCATGGAAGCACGTGGTAATAAATTATGAGGTTTAGATTATGAATTTTGAGTTATGAATAATTGGCGAGTCTCGTCGTTGAGTATACTCATCCTCCAACACTCATAACTCAAAATTTTACTTAAAGCCAATCGTCATCGTCATCCCAATCATCATCGTAGGTGCTCCCACGCCGATTGTTGGCTCCGTTACTCGGATATGAGCGTCGATAGGTTTTACGCTGAGTGGAGTAGTCGTCGTAGTCATCATAGACATCATCATTGCCTGTAATCGTTCGACGAATCGTACCAAAGAAGCCTTCGTCGTCCTCTTCTTCTTTAACGATTTGGTAGACTTCCCGACTTAGCTCATACAGCGCATCTTGCAGATCGGCTTGGGCAATATCAATTCCCCGTTCATCGTTTCGCTGCAAGCATTCTCGTAGTTCTTCAATCAGGCTTTCGATGCGCCGTCGATATTGGCTAGCAAACTGCATTCCAAAATCAAGCGCAACTTCTCGAAGCTGGCGCTCGGCTTGAAAGGTCAATGCTTCGGCACGATTGCTTTTCTCAATACGCTCCCGCCGCTCTCGATCCATGTCGGCATAGCGCTCGGCATCTTGAATCATGCGATTCACTTCTGATTCGCTCAGATTTGAAGCACCCTGAATGGTGAGCCCTTGCTCTCGTCCAGTCGTTTTATCGAGTGCGGTTACTTGCAGAATGCCGTTGGCATCGATATCAAATGACACCATCACTTGCGGAATTCCTCGCGGTGCTGGCGGAATCCCCATGAGCTTAAACTTTCCAAGAGACTTGTTGTCAGATGCCATTTCCCGTTCACCCTGGAGAACATGAACCTCAAGCATCGTTTGGTTATTTTCTGATGTAGAGAAGATATCAGAGCGACGGACTGGGATCGTCGTGTTGCGGGGCACGAGCTTCTTCATCACACCGCCGATCGTTTCCAAACCTAGCGATAGAGGAGTGACATCGAGCAGCAGGATATCTCTAATTTCTTCATTCAAAATGCCTGCTTGAATGGCAGCTCCGACCGCAACCACCTCATCTGGATTGACATTTTGGTTGGGTTCTCGGTCAACGAGCGATCGCACCAGACCCTGCACCATCGGCATCCGGGTGGCGCCACCCACCAAAATCACCTCATCAATCTGCACCGGGCTGAGCATGGCATCCGCTAATGCCTGCCTCACAGGGGCTTGGAGGCGACTCACCAAATCACCGCACAGTCCCTCAAATTGAGAGCGTGTTAGCCGAGTCTCCAGATGCTTAGGCCCCTCTTGAGTGGCAGTAATAAAGGGCAGGCTAACATCGGTAACGGTGACACCCGATAGCTCAATTTTGGTCTTTTCTGCGGCTTCCATCAGCCGTTGGAGTGCTTGGCGATCGCGTCTAAGGTCAACTCCTTCTGCGTCTAAGAACTGCTCTGCGAGCCAATCTACAATCTTCTTATCAAAGTCATTCCCGCCGAGCTGAGTGTCTCCGCTCGTCGCCTTCACCTCAAAAACACCATCCCCGACTTCTAAAATAGATACGTCAAACGTGCCGCCGCCCAAGTCAAACACCAAGATCGTTTGATTGCGGCGATCGTCGAGCCCGTACGCCAGAGCGGCAGCCGTCGGTTCATTCAAAATCCGCTTCACGTCTAAGCCTGCAATCCGTCCAGCATCACGCGTCGCTTGACGTTGAGTGTCATTGAAGTAAGCAGGAACCGTAATCACTGCACCTGTCACAGATTGCCCCAAATATCGACTAGCCTCATCTGCTAGCTTTCGCAAAATCATGGCCGAAATTTCTTCAGGCGCAAACTCCCGTTGCAGCCGAGGACA
>DBGGTD010000612.1:0-2335 GCA_051162585.1 Elainellaceae cyanobacterium | reverse complement strand
ACGCTGAACGTGTGTAGAACCCGCGCGCAGAGCGGTTCTACACACAAACCTGAGCCCGTAGGGCCATATGTGGTGAAGATGGGCTCTGGCAAGTCATCGCCAAAGCCTTCTACAAACATCCGACCGCTTAATCGTCCTGCTTGCTAATTGCCCAATCCTTACCTTCTATTGGGAGTAATTCGATGCCACCCAAATTCACCAAAATTGCCTTCACCCCAACCGTCAGAGCCATTCAAGAGCAGTACGGGTCGCGACAAATGTATGAGCGCATGGAAGCCCGTAGCCCAGCGAACGATACTTTGTCGCCGCAAATGGCCGAGTTCATTCAAGAGCGTGACAGCTTTTACATGGGCACTGTCAATTCCAACGGCTGGCCGTACATTCAGTTTCGCGGTGGGTCTGTAGGGTTTCTCAAGGTGCTCGATGAGAAGACACTGGGCTTTGCAGATTTCGGCGGCAATTGCCAGTACTTAAGCATTGGCAACTTAGCGGATAGCGATCGCGCTTTCCTATTCTTGATGGACTATGCTAATCGCCGCCGCCTCAAAATTTGGGGTCGCGCCACGGTCGAATACAATCGCCCCGACCTGATCGAACAACTCCACCCCCCTGCTTACCCTGCCGACCCTCAGCGGGCCATTCTAATTCACATCGAAGCCTGGGATTGGAACTGCCCGCAGCACATTCCCCACAAATATTCCGAGCAGGAAGTACTGAGTATCGTTGAGCCCTTACACGCCCGCATCGCTGAACTTGAAGCTAAATTGGCCCAGCCCCCAATCAAATGATGAAGTCCCGACGCGAAATTTCGCGTTGCTTCAAACTACCCACACTCTTTAGGAGACCGTACTATGGCCATTCCCGGTTGGCAAAAAGCAGAATCTCCCTTTCACTCAGGCGAACAAGCCATCCAAGCAAAGCTGGAGGGGCGCGATCGCATGGAAACCCTGGGACGGCGGATGATTCGCGAATTTATACCAGAACAGCATCGGCAGTTTTACGCCCAACTGTCGTACTTTTTAGTGGGTTCCGTGGATGCAGCCGGGAATCCCTGGGCCTCCATTTTGCTGGGTGAACCGGGATTTATTTCAACACCCGGCGATCGCACCCTTCACATCGCCGCCCAACCCCTATTCGGCGATCCTTTTGTGGATAATCTCGCTGCTGGCATCGACATCGGTTTCCTTGGCATCGAATTACACACCCGCCGCCGCAATCGAGTGAATGGGATTGTCAGTATGGCTAATCCTGAAGGCTTTGAAGTGCAGGTCAGTCAAACTTTCGGCAACTGTCCTAAATACATTCAAGCAAGGCAGTTTGACCTCAAAACTTTTGACCAGACTGAAGCGAAACCCATTCAAACAATGACAACTTTGGGAGCGCGCGATCGCGCTATGATTGCCACTGCCGATACCTTCTTCATCGCGACGGCTTACCAGGATGAATCTGCCGGGGCTGCCAAAGGTATCGATGTTTCTCACCGAGGGGGCAAACCGGGCTTCGTTCGTATAAAAGGTGATACCCTAATTGTCCCCGACTTTACCGGAAATTGCCATTTCAACACCTTCGGCAATATCGAAGTCAATCCTCGGGCGGGTCTGCTTTTCATTGACTTTGAGAATGGCAACCTGCTCTATCTCACTGGCAGCGCTAACGTCATTTGGGACGGTGACCCGGAAATTGCCGCCTACGCAGGTGCTGAAAGACTGTTCAAATTCCAGCTAACTCAGGGAATTTGGGTCGAAGGTAGCCTACCGTTAAGCTGGTCCACTCCAGAGCACTCCCGCTTTTTAGAACATACAGGTCCTTGTTAGGCAGCGATGTCCTTAACCTATTCACACTCACTCAAAACCAACTCATCGCTCCCTAATCCCAATTCTCTAAAGACCGGCTACTGATATAGCCATACGCGCTCGCGTTAGGACGATAAACACATACCCGCGTTCTACACACAAATTTGAGCCCGTAGGGCTATAGAGTGTCCAAAATAGAGCGCCTCCCTGCGATCGAGACGACGATGGCTGGGGTCAAGGCGAGCAAGCGCTCACGAATTATAGTTCTACGGACTTAGGTTTGTGTAGTGAGCCCCTGCGCCGCGGGGGCTCACTCTGATTGACTGACAAAAGTTGCGGAGGCCGGCGGTTGTTTCTCCTAAGGGAGACACTACGCGAACGCAAAGCGTCCCGCAAGGTAACCGCGCCCATACAACCCAAGTCGACCTATAGCCTTCGGCATGGCTTCGCTAGCGTCGACTGTTCTCAACCCGCGTAGGCGGGTTGAGACTGTATAGCAGCAGTTACTCTTCGAGAAGCCGCTATGCGTCTACAACTGCCGC